>PWWF01000435.1 GCA_003561595.1 Paracoccaceae bacterium
CAGCGGATCGCGGCCATAGCCCAGCAGCTCGCTGTTCAGAAGCGGCTGCTCGGCCCCCAGCGTCGCGCTGGCAAAGGGCATGCGGGTGAAGCCGCTCGCGGGCGGCGTGCCATAACTCGTCTCGAACGCCAGCGCCATCTGCGCCCGCGCGCCCTGCGCTCGTGCCATGGTGTTTCTCCTTGGTGCTTGTGAGGATTAGCCGCTGAGCGGGTCAGCGGTGGTGTAATGCAGGATCACCGGGATCACTGCTGCTTTCAGGCTGGCAGCCCCCTCGACAGGCAGATCGACGGGACGCGGGGCCTCGGCCTCGACCCAGTCGCAAAACCCGACAAGCGTGCGGTCGGCGGCAATCAAGGAACCGATGCTGGCGCAGAGCGTATCAAACGCCGCGTCACGGTCGTTGGTCCCTTGCAAGGGTCCCCCGGAACCTTGCATCTGCTGCGCAGAACGGGCCTCACCCTGCACCACCGCCTCGATCTCAGCGCGGTGCTGGCAGTGGTAGGCCAGTGGCGAGAGCGTCACCTCCGGTTCTCCCGGCTCGCCGTCGCGCAGGATCAGCAGGCCGTTGGCAGGCACGCGCTCGGGCAGCATATCGCCGCGCAGGGCGGTGGCGGGCAGCGTCGAGAGCCGCGCATGCAGTGCGGTGAGGATGCTTTCGCGAAGAGAGGGCATTCCGGTATTTCCTGAATTGCCTTGAAGCAGTTGCGTTATCGGTCCGCGCGCTAACTTATGGCCCGGCAGCAACCCCTGGAGGCGCGCGTGGGTCACCGGATCCCCGGCTTTATGACGATGATGAAACTGACTGGCGTCGTACTGCTTGCCGTGCCGATGCTCGGTTTCGCCGTCTACTCCGCCCGCTTCGGTCTGCGCGGGCTCGGTCTCGATCTGTCCCAGGAGACCTATATCTACACGCCTGACAAGGTGTGGCCCAATCTCGCGATTTTCTCGCACATGGCTCTTGGTGCAGTGGTCATGGGTTTTGTCCCACTGCAACTGGTCCGTCAGTTGCGCCACCGCGTCCCTTGGCTGCACCGCATGACCGGCCGGGTGATCGTCGCTGGGTCGATCATCGTCGCACTTGGCGGTTTGGTCTATATCGGTCTGCGTGGCACGATCGCCGGGCCATTGATGGATGTGGGATTTGCACTCTACGGCCTGCTGATGCTGGGCGCTGCGGTGCAGACATTCCGGCATGCGCGGGCGGGCGCGATCGAGCAGCATAGTGAATGGGCGCTGCGGCTCTTTGTGCTGGTGATGGGGTCGCTGATCTTCCGACTGCATTATGTGATCTGGTACATCCTGACCGATGGGCTGTGGAGCAACGAGGCGCTCACAGGCCCCTTCGACCAGGTCCAGTATTTTGCGTTCTATCTGCCCTATCTCATCGGGCTGGAGCTCTGGATCCGGCGGCGCAGGGTACTGCGCGCTGCATAGCCGATCAATTCAGGTCCGGTGCATCGGTCTTGTCGCGGAGCTTCTCGAAAAATCCTTCGACCTCTGCTTCGGTGGTGCGTTCAATGGCATCATCGCGGACTTCGGCCCGCGACCAGATCCATGTCACGGCCGGATCATGCAGCATGGCCCATTTACCGAACATCCGCTCAGGGACGGCCTTTTCGACATGAACCTGGAATTCAAGGTGTCGGTCATCGCGCCTGATGCGCTCCATGGCTTTTTTGACCTCGTCTTCCGGTCCTTCAAGCAGTTGCAGATAGACGTCTTCGCGGCAGATCAGCGCGCCTGTGATGCCCCGACTCGGGTTGGCACGCTGCGCATGCACCAGAATGCTGTTCAGCGTATTGGTGTCGAAACCGAAGGGACGTGACGTGTAGATCGCGCGATAGACTGACATGGGTGCGCCTTTGCTGTTCACACGACCATGGCACATCCATGTCTGCTTGGCACGGATAAAGGCAGATTGACTCCACGGCTGCTGGTTCGTTGCCCGGTAAAAAAACAATGCGCCCCGAAATTACCCTATTGTTGCGTGAATTCCGCCTCGGATGCATCGCAGCGTAAAACACGCCGCATCACTCTCTTGAAAGGGTATTCGAATGACACAGGCACAGTTCACCGACCCGGTTTTTGCCAATGATGTTATTGGCCTGATCCGCGACGAGCGGGCGAAGTCCGTATCCAGACGCGAATGGCTGCACCGCCTGAAGGGCCTTGGCCTTCTGGTCGATGCTGGAAAGGTGTTCACCATGCGTGATCGTCAGACAGTATGTGAACTGCCCGCAGCCCTATGCGAATAACCGGTCCCATGACGGATCAGGTCATTTAGCGGAGATCATCGGGTTTTTCCATCCACCCAATTCGCCACGATCAGGCCGGGCAAGGCGTCCTGCGCGGCCCGAGCATTCCGCGCCAGATCCAGCCGCTTGGGCAGCCTGACTTGTGGCACCAGCAGGAAAATCGGCACGGTGGTCCGCCCGCGTCCGGTTTTTGACCTTGAGGCGACTGCGCGACCGCGATTGTTCAGACGGCCTTCGGCCACAAGCAGGCTCGGGCCGGTTCTCCGATAGACAAAGCGCAGACGCAGCCCCGAGCGCCTTTCCCATTCCCCCGGTGTGATGCGCCCACCGCGCGCAGATTTGCCCGCGGCGGGTGTGGGGATTGCCAGCCAGAACCCGTCGCGGGAGCGGATCAGAGGCCCGGTGTCATGCGCACCGATGATCACCGGCGCTTTCGACCAGACCAGTGCGGCGGCGCTCAGGCTGGCGCGGCCCTTGGGATACTGTTCCGAGCGGATCGTGCGCGACAAGCGCTGACCCAACCCCGCGCCGGTGATCTGCCCGCGCCAGGCAGTCTTGAGATTACTGCCCGCCTCGCGCGTGGCGGTGGTGACAGCGCGTTCGCTCGCCTTGATTTCGGCGGCCATCATGGCGACGAGGTCAGGGGTGATATCCAGCTTCAGTTTCATGCAGGCCTCAGATCCACGGTCCAGACCAGCCGCTCGCGATCCCGCACTGGCTCCCCCTGAATATTGAACGCCTCGCCGTCGATCTCGATCCGGTCGCCCGGGCGCGGGTTTGGCACCTCGGCCACGCGCAGATCGACACGCGTGGTTTCCGACCAGAGCCGCGCCTCGCCAAAGCTGGTGACCTCATCCGCGCGGCGCGCGACCACGCGGACAAGTTGGGGTGTTCCGCCCTCGGCAATGTAAACAGCGTCCCGCGCGATGTTGCCGTCAGCAAAGAGGCCGTCGATGGCCGCTGCGAAGGCGTTCATCATGTTCGCCGTGCGCTTCGCAACACCTGCGGGCGGGTGCAGATCGGCAGCGGGTTGCTCTCGATTTCCAGCCTCACCCATTCATCGCGGTCCCGGTCCGGGATCATGCGCGCATAAAGCGGCAGGCCCACGGTGTTGACCGTCTCGAA
>PWWF01000008.1 GCA_003561595.1 Paracoccaceae bacterium
CATGGCGCAGGACGGGCTGGCGAGTTTCGAGCCCGCCTTTGCCGATGAACTGGCGGTGATCCTGGAATGGGCCTTCGACTATCTGCAACGCGATGGCGAGGGCGATCCGGATGAGCGCACATGGCTGCGTGATGAAACCGGCGGGTCGGTCTATCTGCGGCTGACCACCAAGCCGCTGGAACAGCCCGGCAAACGCGCCGATGACGCCTTTCGCCAAGGGGCTATCGACGGGGCCTATTGGCTGCGCAAGCCGGGGCCGAATTGTGATGTGGTCATCGCCTATCAGGGTGCTGTCGCGGATGAGGCGATTGCCGCCGCAGGCCGCATTGCCGGGGCGCGGCGGGATGTGGGGGTGCTGGCGGTCACCTCTGCCGACCGGCTGAACGCGGGCTGGACGGCGGCGCAGCGTGAACGCGCGCGTGGCAACCCCGATGCCCTAAGCCATGTCGAGCGTCTGATGGACCCGCTGCCGCGCCACTGCACCTTGCTGACGGTGCTGGACGGGCATCCGGGCACTTTGGGCTGGCTGGGGGCCGTTGCGGGGCATCGCACCATCGCGCATGGGGTCGAGCATTTCGGCCAGACCGGCACCATCGGTGATCTGTATCGGCATTTCCGCATCGACTGCGAGGCGCTGGTCGCCTCGGTCAGCGGGCTGACAAGCGGGCGTAAGCCGGGCTGAGCACGCAAAGGGCCGCATGACATCTGTCATGCGGCCCTTTGATCTGCGCAGTGACAGTGGAGTCAGCTCAGCGAGCGCTCGACCTCTTCGCGCTCGAAAATCTCGATCACATCGCCCTGGCGAATGTCCTCGTAATTTTCGAACGCCATGCCGCATTCCTGACCCGAGATCACTTCCTTGACCTCGTCCTTGAAGCGCTTGAGCGTTTTCAGCGTGCCCTCGTGGATGACGACATTGTCGCGCAGCAGGCGCACACCTGCCGACCGCCGCGCCACCCCTTCGGTGACCAGACAGCCTGCGACCTTGCCCACGCCCGACACCTTGAAGACTTCGCGAATTTCGGCATAGCCGATGAAATTCTCGCGCACTTCAGCCGACAGCAGGCCCGAGGCCGCTGCCTTGATGTCATCGACCAGATCATAAATGATCGAGTAATAGCGCAGCTCGACCCCTTTCTGGTTGGACGAATTGCGGGCCGAGGCATTGGCACGCACATTGAACCCGATGATCGGCGCGCCCGAGGCTTCGGCCAGACCCACATCCGTGTCGGTGATCGCGCCGACCCCGTAATGCAGGACGCGCACGCGCACTTCGTCATTGCCGATCTTTTCAAGCGCCTGCACGATCGCCTCGGCAGAGCCCTGCACATCGGCCTTCACCAGAACCGGCAGCTCGGCCACGTCCTTGTCTTCCTTGGCCTTGGCCATCAGCTGTTCCAGCGTCGTGGCAGCGCCGGCGGCAGCGCGCTTGTCCTTGGCGGCGGCCTGGCGGTATTCGGCAATCTCGCGCGCCTGTGCCTCGGTCTCGACCACGTTCAGCACGTCGCCCGCTTCGGGCGTGCCATTCAGGCCCAGCACCTCGACCGGGACCGAGGGGCCAGCCTCATTCACACGCTCGCCGCGATCGTTCATCAGCGCGCGCACCTTGCCCCATTGCTCGCCCACGACGAAGATATCGCCGCGCTTCAGCGACCCGTTCTGCACCAGCACCGTGGCCACAGGGCCGCGCCCGACATCAAGCTGAGCCTCGATCACGGCACCCATCGCGGCGCGGTCGGGATTGGCGTTCAACTCCAGGATCTCGGCCTGCAGGGCGATGGCCTCAAGCAGGGTATCAAGCCCCTCGCCGGTAACAGCGGACACTTCGACATCCTGCACCTCACCGGACATGGCCTCGACCACGACCTCGTGTTGCAAGAGTTCGGTGCGCACCTTGTTGGGGTCGGCACCCGGTTTGTCGCATTTGTTGATCGCCACGATCATCGGCACCTTGGCGGCCTTGGCGTGGTTGATCGCCTCGATCGTCTGGGGCATGACCGAATCATCCGCAGCCACAACCAGAACGACGATATCCGTCACCGTCGCCCCGCGTGCACGCATGCTGGTAAAGGCCGCGTGGCCCGGCGTGTCGAGGAAGGACAGAACCGCCCCTGATTCGGTCGTGACCTGATAGGCCCCGATATGCTGGGTGATGCCGCCCGCTTCGCCCGAGACCACATTGGTCTTGCGGATCGCATCCAGAAGCGAGGTCTTGCCGTGGTCGACATGGCCCATGATGGTGATGATCGGCGGGCGCGATTGCAGATCCTCGGGGGCGTCGGCGACCTGTTCGATCACCTGTTCGACATCCGCATCGGACACGCGCACGACCTTGTGGCCAAATTCGTCGATGACCAGTTCTGCGGTATCGGCATCGATGGTCTGGTTCATGGTGGCCATGACACCCATCTTCATCAGCGCCTTGACCACATCGGCCACGCGTTCGGCCATCCGGTTCGCCAGTTCCTGCACCACGATGGTCTCGGGCAGTTGCACTTCGCGCACGACCTTTTCGCGCGGGGCGCTCTGGCCCATGGCCTTTTGCCGGGCGCGTTCCTGCTTGCGCTTCATCGCGGCCAGCGAACGCTGACGCCCGCCATCGCCTGACAGCGCATCCTTGAGGGTCAGCTTGCCGGCGCGGCGGCCACCCGCGTCATCGCGCGGTTTGGGCTTTGACTGGCGGTCATCGTCGCGGCGCGGGGCCTTGCGTGTGTCGGCTGCGGGCGCGGGGCGCGCGCGTTCGGACATCGGCGCGGCGGGCTGGGGCGGCGTGGCAGGCTCGGCGGCCTTGCGCTCTGCCTCGGCCTTGGCGCGGGCGTCCTCTTCTTCCTTGGCTTTCAGCGCGGCTTCGCGTTCGCGTTCCTCGCGTTCGCGGGCCTCGGCCTCTTCGCGGCGGCGCTGGCGCTCTTCCTCGCGGGCCTGTTCCTCGGCGGCGCGTGCGGCGGCCTCTTCCGTCTCGCGCGCTTTCGCAGCGGCAAGGGCCTTCAGGCGGCGCTCCATCTCGGCTTCCGAGATCCCGGCCGGGCGACGGCTCGGGTCGGGGCGCGCGGATTGCCCGCCCTGGCCCCCGGCAGGCTGACCTGCACCGGGCTTGGGGACTACCACGCGCTTGCGCTTCTTCTCGACCACGACATTTTTCGTGCGTCCATGGCTGAAGCTTTGCTTCACCTGGCCGCCCTTGTTGCCCAGTCCGAGTGTTTTTTTGCCGTCTGTATCGCTCATGCGTCCGTCTTGTCCTCTCCGGCGGCGTATCCACCGATATCCTTGCGCAAACCCGTCAGTCTTGCCGCTTCCTCTACAACAGCTTGACTGAGTCCGCCAGCGCGAAGCGCGGCATGTATCACATGATCACGCGCAAATGCAAAACCCAATTCCTGCGCACTCAGGCAGCCGATATGGCTGTCAGGCCCTTCAGGCGGGCGTAATTTCGTCTTGCCCCGTTCCGACCCGTCATGCGCCTGAACCAGAACGGCCATCTCACCGCGCAGCGCCAGATCGCGACATTTCTCGTACCCGGCGACGGCCTGACCGCTTTTGCGGGCGAGCGACAGCAATTCGCTCACCCGCTGCAGCAGCAAGCGCTCGACCAGATCGGGCAACCCGTCCGGCACCGTGACCTGCCGCCGCGCGGCGCGGGCAAAGCCGCGCTTGCGCACGGCCTGTTCCAGCAGATCCCGATCCGCGCTGACCCAGATGCCCCGGCCCGGCAGCTTGCGGGCCACATCGGGCACCACAAGGTCATCCGGCCCGATGACGAAACGGATCAGCCCGCCGGTCGGCTGGCTGTGCCCGGTGACGATGCAACGCCGTTCGGGCCCGTCCGCATCCGTGTGTTTGCCGCCCCCGCGTGTCATGCGCAGCGGCGCGCCTTCAGCGCGCCCCCTCCTCGGCTGGCGCGTCTTCTTCGCCCTCGATAGCCTCTGCGTCTTCGTCTGCATCGGCTTCCAGTTCGGACGGGTCGACCCAGCCCAGCATGACGCGCGCCGTCATCACCAGATGCTGCGCTTCTTCGAGGCTCATGTCAAAGGACTCCAGCAGCCCGTCATCCTTGACCCGCTGGCCATCGACCACAGTCCATCCGCCAGCCAGTTCCCAATCGGCGCAGGTCGCGAAATCATCCAGCGTCTTGATGCCATCCTTGGCCAAGGCCTCGATCATCTGGGGCGACAGCCCTTCGAAATTCACAAGGCTGTCCTCGACCCCCAGCGCGCGCGCATTCTCCAGCGCGGCAGCGGCGACGGCTTCCAGCCGTTCGCGGGCACGGGCCTGCAATTCCGCGGCGGTTTCCTCGTCAAAGCCTTCGATGGCCAGAAGCTCATCCTGATCGACATATCCGACCTCTTCGAGCGAGGTGAATTCCTCTGCCACCAGAAGCTGCGCCATCATCTCGTCGATATCCAGCTCATCCATGAACAGCTTGGTGCGTTCGGCAAATTCGGCCTGACGGCGCGCCGATTCGTCGGTTTCGGTCAGGATATCGATATCGAGGCCCGTCAACTGGCTGGCCAGACGCACATTCTGCCCGCGCCGCCCGATGGCGAGCGAGAGCTGCTCATCCGGCACCACGACCTCGATCTTGCCAGCCTCGTCATCAATGACGACCTTGCTGACCTCGGCCGGTTGCAGCGCGTTCACGAGGAATGTCGCCTGATCCTCGGTCCAGGGGATGATGTCGATCTTCTCGCCCTGCAGCTCGTTCACGACCGCCTGCACCCGGCTGCCGCGCATACCCACACAGGCGCCCACCGGGTCGATGCTACCGTCATAGGAAATGACGCCGATCTTGGCGCGCGAACCGGGGTCGCGGGCGACGGCCTTGATCTCGATGATGCCATCATAGATTTCGGGCACTTCCATCTTGAACAGCTCGGCCATGAACTCGGGCGCGGTGCGCGACAGGAAGATCTGCGGGCCGCGCGCCTCGCGGCGGACATCCTTGACATAGCAGCGGATGCGGTCGCCATTGCGGTAGCTTTCGCGTCCGATCTTTTCGTTGCGGCGCAGAACAGCCTCGCCCCGGCCGATATCGACGACGATATTGCCGTATTCCTCGCGCTTGACGACACCGTTGAGGATCGTGCCTGCGCGATCCTTGAATTCCTCATACTGGCGGTCGCGCTCGGCCTCGCGGACCTTTTGCAGGATCACCTGCTTGGCCGATTGCGCGGCAATCCGACCCAGATCGACAGGCGGGACCTGATCCACGATCTCGTCGCCGACCTTGGGATCATCCAGATAGGGTTTCGCCTGCGCGACAGTCAGTTCGGCATGGTGGTTTTCCAGCGCCTCATCCTCGACCACAGTGCGCACGCGCGAGAATGTCGCCACACCCGTCTTGCGGTCGATGGCGACGCGGATATCCATATCCGCCCCGTAGCGCGACTTGGCCGCGCGGGCGAGGCTGTCTTCCATCGCCTCGATGACCAGTCCGGGGTCGATCATCTTCTCGCGGGCCACGGCCTCGGCGGTCTGCAACAGTTCAAGCTGGTTGGCAGAGGTGATTGCCATGTCTCACTCCTCGGAACGGGGGGCGTCAAGCGCACCCTCTTCGGTTTCGATCTCGTCAAATTGCGATTCGTCTATGGCGCCGCTGGCCTTGCGGGTGCGCAGCATCTCGTCGATCAGATCATCGGTCAGGACCAGTTTCGCGTCCGACAGCCAGTCGAACTGCAACCCGATGGTGACGGGCGCGCCCTGATCCTCGATCTCGATGAGGATCTCATCGCCCTCGACCCCCATCAGCACGCCCTTGAAGCGCCGCCGCCCGTCGATCAGGTCTGTCGTCTCCAACCGGGCCTCATACCCTTCCCAGGCAGCGAAATCCTTGATCCGGGTCAGCGGGCGGTCGATACCGGGGCTGGACACTTCCAGCGTATAGGCATCGTCCAGCGGGTCCTCGACATCCAGAATGGCCGATACGGCGGTCGAGATGCGGGCACAATCCTCGACCTCTATGCCGCCATCGGGTCGGTCGGCCATGATCTGCAGCGTGCGCGTCTTGCCTGCCATCAGCCGCAGGCGCACCAGTTCGAACCCCAGCCCTTCGATGGCAGGTGTAATGATGGCGGCAAGCCGCTGATCCATGCTGGTCTTGGCAATCAGATCGGACATTTGCCCTCCGTGGGCGAAAACAAAAAAACGGGCCATGCGGCCCGTTTGCTTTACCGGTGGAGCCTGTGTGACAGGCGCCGCTGTTGCAATCGATATAGGCATGGCGCGCCCGGAACGCAAGGGCAGATTTCGGGCCTAGAGCTCGAGTTTGCGCACCTCATGGCGTAGCTGGTTCATCACGCGCACAAGCTCTGAACTGATGCCGGGCTCGGAGAGTGCATGGCCTGCGACCGGCACCATTTCCAATCGCGACATGCCCCAGCCTGAATGCAGCTCCCACGCAGTATGGGGCGGGCAGATCATGTCGAACCGGCCCTGGACGATGGTGCCCGGAATATTGCGCATGAGGGACAGGCCCCGCAGAAGCGCGCCATCTTCACCCAGAAAACAGCCATTGTTGAAGTAATGGTTCTCCAGCCGGGCAAAGGCGCGAGCATAGTCACCGGGCGAATCACCCATGGCGATGCCGCGCGTCTCGATCGAGGCGAGCGTGTTCTCCCACCGGGTCCAGGCGCGGGCGTAGCGGTTTTCCTCATGCGGGTTGCCGCTGAACAGCCGCCTGGCATAGGCCGCGATCAGATCGCCGCGCTCATCCTCGGGGATGGGGCGGATGAATTCGGCCCAGAGCTCCGGGAAAAACCGCGCGGCCCCGCCGCCATAGAACCATTGCAGCTCGGTCTGCGTGCCGGTGAACACGCCGCGCAGCACCAGATATGCCGCGCGGTCAGGATGCGCCTGCGCATAGGCCAGCGCCAGTGTCGCGCCCCAGGACCCGCCAAAGACGATCCAGCGCTTGATGCCCAGTGTCTCGCGGATCAGTTCGATATCGGCGATCAGATGCGATGTGGTGTTGGCCCGCACCGAGGCCGCAGGCTTGGACCGCCCGCAGCCGCGCTGATCGAACAGGATGACCCGGTAGCTGGCCGGGTCGAAAAAACGCCGCATGGTCGGGCTGCAGCCGCCGCCGGGGCCGCCATGCAGCACGACGACCGGTATCCCGTCCGGATGGCCGCATTGTTCGACATACACGCGATGGCCGTCGCCCACGTCCAGCAAGCGCTGGTCGAACGGCTCTGCAATCGGGTAAAGACCCGGTGATGCGTTGTCATGTCCTGACGACTTGTCCATGGCGGTACTATATAGCGGATCGACGGCCCCCGCCATGGGGGCGCTGCGAAAAGGGTTGTGAAGAGATGACAGTTTCGACCATCGACGCGAAAGAGGTCGCCAAGTTCGAGGCAATGGCCGCCGAATGGTGGGATCCGCATGGCAAGTTCAAGCCGCTTCACATGCTCAACCCCTGTCGGCTGGACTATATCACGGCACAGATTGCGGCCGAATTCGACCGTGATCTGACCGCGCCGCGCCCCTTTGCGGGGTTGAAGCTGCTGGATATCGGCTGCGGGGGCGGGTTGCTGTCCGAGCCGATGGCGCGGCTGGGCGCGGAAGTGACGGGCGCAGATGCCGCCGAGCGCAACATTCCCGTTGCCCAGATCCATGCCGAGCAGCAGGGGCTGGAGATCGCGTATCGCCACGCCACCGCCGAAGAGCTGGTGGCCGAAGGCGCGCAGTTCGATGTGGTGCTGAACATGGAGGTGGTCGAGCATGTGGCCGACCCGCTGGCCTATCTGACGGCCTGTCATGATCTGCTGCAGCCAGGCGGGCTGATGGTCTGCTCGACCCTGAACCGCAACCCGAAAAGCTATCTCATGGCGATTATCGGGGCGGAACATGTCATGCGCTGGCTGCCCAGGGGCACGCATGACTGGTCGAAATTCATCACGCCGGATGAATTGTATGATCTGCTGCGGCAGGCCGGGCTGGACCCGGTGGATCGCAAGGGCTTCGTCTTTGACAAGCTGCGTTGGTCCTGGTCGATCTCGGATCGGGACCTGTCGGTGAATTACGTCACATCTTCGGTCCGGCGCTGAGCGGGGCCGCGGCGGAGTATTTGAGTATTTTTGGCAAGATGAAGCCCGGGTTGGGGCAATCGGGTCAGGAATAGGCGAGTGCAAGCAGGGCGGCCCCGAGGATCACGCGGTAGATCACATATGGGGTGAAGCTGACGCGGCGAGCCAAGCGCATCATCACGACAAGTGCCACCCATGCCGCGAAGAATGCAAGTATGGCGGCAATGGCGCCATCGCGGGCGGTTTGCCAGTCGGCCATGCGCAGGACATCGGCACTTAGCAGCAGACCGGCGGCGGCGATGGTGGGGATGGACATGAGCATGGAGAGTTTGGCCGCATCCTGCCGGTGATAGCCCAGTGCGCGCGCGCCGGTAATGACGATCCCGGCGCGCGAGGTGCCGGGGATCAGCGCCACGACCTGCCACAGCCCCAGAGTGATTGCGTGTTTCAGCGTCCATTCGCCCATATGCCGCCGCTCGGGGCCCCGGCGGTCAGCGATATAGAGCGCGATGCCGAACAGGATCATCGCCCAGCCGATCACGGTGATCGAGCGCAGCATCTGGGCAAGGCCCAGCAGATGGATCACCAGCCCGAACAGGATGACCGGGATGGTGGCCACGGTCAGGCAGAGGGCGAGAAAGCCTGCGCGCGATTCGATCCGCAGGCGCATCACTTCGGGCAGCCCGCGCAGGACGAGCGCGACCTCGGCACGCAGATACCAGCAGACGGCGGCCAGGGTGCCGACATGGACGGCCACATCGATCACGGGGCCCTGGTCGTCCAGCGGTGTCAGCATCGGCAGCAAGACCAGATGCCCCGAGGAGGAGACGGGCAGGAACTCTGTCACGCCCTGAATGATGGCCAGCAGGACAAGGTGGAAAATCGTCATTCGGTCCCTGCGTGCTGTGGTTGTGGCGGGTCACTCTGCGCACATCCTAGACAATTGCCTGCCTGTTGGAAGAGGGGCAAAAATGTCAGCAATAGTTACCTAAAATTGCGCCTCGCCCCCCGGAAATTTTCAACCGTCAGGAAAAAAATACGAAATATGACAGCATTGCTGACTTTTATTGATCTGCGAAGCGGTATAATTGCGGCGCTGCAACTGGAGGATTCGTCATGGCAACGCAGAAGCTGCTTCGTTTCGTGGATGTGGGCAAGGAGATGCCCGAGAAGCGTCCGCCTGATCTGCGCTCGGAAGATTTTGGCGAGATCTATGGCGAGTATGCCGCCGACAAGGCCGCCGAGCAGGCCGGTCGCTGCAGCCAATGCGGTGTGCCCTATTGCCAGAGTCATTGTCCGTTGCACAACAATATCCCCGACTGGCTGATGCTGACGGCGCAGGGGCGCTTGCAGGAAGCCTATGAGCTGAGCCAGGCCACCAATACCTTTCCCGAAATCTGCGGCCGCATCTGTCCGCAGGACCGTCTGTGCGAAGGCAATTGCGTGATCGAGCAGGCCGGGCACGGGACAGTGACTATCGGCGCGGTCGAGAAATACATCACCGACACCGCCTGGGATGAGGGCTGGGTGAAGCCCATCGCCCCGGTGTCAGAGCGGGGCGAATCTGTCGCCATTATCGGCGCGGGCCCCGGCGGGCTGGCAGCGGCGGATGTCCTGCGCCGGGCCGGGGTGCAGGTGACTGTCTATGACCGCTATGACCGGGCGGGCGGGCTGATGACCTATGGCATTCCGGGTTTCAAGCTGGAAAAGCCCGTGGTCATGCGCCGGATCGAGCAGTTGGAGAAGGGCGGCGTCGAGTTCGTTCTGAACTGCAATGTCGGCGATGATATCAGCTTTGACGCCATTCGCGGCAAACATGATGCCGTGCTGATTGCAACCGGCGTCTACAAGGCGCGTGACATCACCGCGCCGGGTGTCGGCGCTGACGGCGTTGTGCGCGCGCTGGATTTCCTGACCGCGTCCAACCGCAAGAGCTTTGGCGATGATGTGCCAAAGTTCGACAGCGGCGATCTGGATGCGCGCGGCAAGCGCGTCGTCGTGATCGGCGGGGGCGATACGGCGATGGATTGCGTGCGCACCGCTGTGCGGCAGGGCGCGAAATCGGTGCGCTGCCTGTATCGGCGCGACCGCGAGAACATGCCGGGCAGCCGTCGCGAGACCCAGAATGCCGAGGAAGAGGGCGTCGAATTCGTCTGGCTGACCGCGCCTGCGGGGTTTGTCGCGGATGGCGACAATGTGCTGACCGGTGTGCGCGTGCAGAAGATGCGCCTGGGCCAGCCCGATGCGACCGGCCGCCGCTCGCCCGAGGTGATCGAGGGCGCGGATTACACCGAGGATGCCGATATGGCGATCATGGCGCTGGGCTTCGAGCCCGAGGAATTGCCCGAGCTGTGGGATGTGCCCGAACTGGCCGTGACCCGCTGGGGCACGATCAAGGCGAAATTCAACACGCATGAGACCGAACTGCCCGGCGTCTGGGCCGTAGGCGATATCGTGCGCGGGGCGTCGCTGGTCGTCTGGGCCATCCGTGACGGGCGCGAGGCAGCGGATTCGATCCTGCGCTATCTGAGCGCGCCTGCGCGCGTCGCTGCCGAGTGAATGCTTCCTCGAGGAACAGGGAAAACCGATATGACACAGTATGATACTGCATGGGCCGCCCGCGAGGAAGCCAACCGCGCCTATATGGCCGAACACGGGCTCTACAAACCCGAGGATGAGCATTCCTCTTGCGGGGTGGGGCTGGTCGTGGCGTTGAACGGCGAGCCGTCGCGGCAGGTGGTGCAGAACGGGATCGACGCGCTGAAAGCGATCTGGCACCGGGGTGCCGTGGATGCGGATGGCAAGACGGGCGACGGGGCGGGCATTCATGTGCAGATCCCCGCGCAATTCTTCTACGACAAGATTCGTCGCACCGGGCATGAGCCCCGCATGGATCAGTTGATGGCCGTCGGTCAGGTCTTCTTGCCGCGCACCGATTTTGCCGCGCAGGAACGGTCGCGCACGATTGTCGAAACCGAAGTGTTGCGCATGGGCTATGCCATCTATGGCTGGCGGCATGTACCGGTTAATGTGAATGTGCTGGGGGAAAAGGCCAACGCCACCCGCCCCGAGATCGAGCAAATCCTGATCCGCAATTCGAAAGACGTGGATGAGGAGACATTCGAGCGCGAGTTGTATGTCATCCGCCGCCGGATCGAAAAGGCGGTATCGGCTGCCGGGATTTCGGGTTTCTACATCTGCTCGCTGTCCTGCCGCAGCATCATCTACAAGGGCATGATGCTGGCTGAACAGGTGGCCGAGTTCTACCCCGACCTGAAGGATGAGCGGTTCGAGAGCGCCTTTGCGATCTATCACCAGCGCTATTCGACCAACACTTTCCCGCAATGGTGGCTGGCGCAGCCCTTCCGCATGCTCGCGCATAATGGCGAGATCAACACGCTCAAGGGCAATCTGAACTGGCTGAAAAGCCATGAGATCCGCATGGCCAGCGGCGCATTCGGTGACATGGCCGAGGATATCAAGCCCATTGTCGCCTCTGGCGCGTCGGACTCGGCAGCGCTGGATTCGGTGTTCGAGGTGCTGGTGCGCGCGGGCCGCAATGCACCCATGGCCAAGACCATGCTGGTGCCCGAAGCCTGGTCCAGGCAAGCGGTTGAAATGCCGCAGGCCTGGCGTGACATGTATTCCTATTGCAACTCGGTGATGGAACCCTGGGACGGCCCCGCCGCCCTTGCCATGACCGATGGCCGCTGGGTCTGCGCCGGGCTGGACCGGAACGGCCTGCGCCCGATGCGCTATGTCGTTACGGGCGACGGGCTGCTGATTGCGGGGTCCGAGGCGGGGATGGTCGTGGTGGATGAACTGGCGGTGCGCGAAAAGGGCGCGCTGGGTCCGGGGCAGATGATCGCGGTCGATATGGCCGAGGGCAAGCTCTATCACGACACGGACATCAAGGACAAACTCGCCGCCTCGCAGCCCTTCGGCGACTGGACCGACAAGATAGTCGATCTGAACGAGAAGCTGCGCGATGTCCCCGAGACGCGCGGGATGGACGGGCCGGACCTGCGCCGCCGTCAGGTTGCCGCAGGCTACACGATCGAGGAAATCGAGCAGGTTCTGGCCCCCATGGCCGAGGACGGCAAGGAGATGATCGCCTCAATGGGGGATGACACGCCATCGGCGGTGCTGTCCAAGATCTACCGACCCCTCTCGCATTTCTTCCGGCAGAATTTCAGCCAGGTCACCAACCCGGCCATCGACAGCTTGCGCGAGTACCGGGTGATGAGCCTCAAGACCCGATTCGGCAATCTGAAGAACGTGCTGGATGAGGATTCCAGTCAGACCGAGATTCTGGTGCTGGAAAGCCCCTTTGTCGCCAATGGCGAGTTCGATGCCATGGTCGAGGAATTCGGCGATCAGGTGGCGTTCATCGATTGCACCTTTCCGGTGGGCAGTGGCGATGACGCGCTGCGCGACGGGCTGGAACGGATCCGGGCCGAAGCCGAGGATGCCGTGCGCTCTGGCGCGGGGCATCTGGTGCTGACGGACGAGCATCAGGGCGCGGACAAGGTTGCCATGCCGATGATCCTTGCGACCAGCGCGGTGCATAGCTGGCTGACGCGCAAGGGGCTGCGGACCTTCTGTTCGCTGAACCTGCGCTCGGCCGAATGCATCGACCCGCATTACTTCGCC
>PWWF01000427.1 GCA_003561595.1 Paracoccaceae bacterium
GCGCGGGGCGACGGCCGTGTGGCACTGATGGCGAAAAGCGGCGCGATGCTGGTGGACAGCGATGCCGCCACATTCGGCTTTTCGACGACACCGGGGATGTCACCGAAGGACACCATTGAGGATGGGCCGCTTTCCGGCCTGACCCTGGATGGCAAGCCCGTGCCACCGCAATCGGACCTGTTCGCCAACGGGCGGCTTGGCGCCGCATTCAGCATCCGCGACACGCTCGCCCCCGATATGCAGGGCGCGCTCGATGATCTTGCCGCCGATATTATCGGACGATTCATGCAGGCCGAGGCCGATCAAACCGGCAGTACGGAATTCGGCCTCTTCGCGCTGGACAGTGGTGCAACATGGCCACCCGACACGCCCGGACTGGCGGGCCGGATGGCGCTGAATCCACTGGTCGATCCAGCCGCGGGCGGTGAACTTGCACGCCTGCGCAGCGGGATACACGCAACCGACCCCACCTTTATCCTCGACAATACCTATCTCTCGCGCCTGCGCGACACGATGGCCGATGTAACGCTGTTGTCGGACCCGAACACGCCCGGGCGAACCGCCTCCGGGCATGCGGCTGACCTGATCTCGGTGGTCGGCACTGCCCGGCTGGACGCGGAGACCCGCAACAGTTCAAGCTCCGCGCGCCACGCCGCGCTGGAAGAGGGTCTCGCCGCACGCGGTGTGGATAGCGACGCAGAGTTGAGCAAGCTCCTTCTGCTCGAACAGGCATATGGCGCGAATGCACGCGTCCTGGCCAGTATCGACGCCATGCTGCGCCGGATTTTGGAGATCTAGATGATGATGGACACACAATTCGGCTCGATGGCGCGGCTTCGGTCCTTTCAGCGGCATGGTTCTGCCCTGAAACAGACCATCTCGACGCTGGGCAATGAGCTGACGACAGGCGCGGTGTCAGACAAGACCCGCCATCTGCAGGGGGATATGTCGCTGCTTGCCAGTATAAACCGGTCGCTGGACCTGTCCGCGACCCATCAGCGAATCGCGACGGAGACGCAACTCTTACTGGAGGTGCAGCAGACCACAATCAACGATATCCAGGCAAGGACAGAGGACAGCTTTGCCGAACTTCTGAGGCTGGGCCCGTTCAAGGATTCGAAATCGCTGAGGATTGCCGCCAAACAGATGCAGACAGGTCTGGAACATGTCGTAGGCCGTCTGAACACGACACTGGCGGGGCGGTTCGTCATGTCGGGCATGGCGGGCGACAGCGCCACACTCCCCTCCGCCGATGCGCTGCTGGACGCTATTGAAGCGGGGCCGCCGCCACTGCCGCCAGACCCGACCGTGGCGCAATTGCAGGAACACGTGTCCCAATGGTTCGCCACCGGTGGCGGGTTTGATGATGCCGCACTGGGATATGGCGGGGCGTCCCCCCGTCCCGAACCGGTCAAGCTGGGCGACGGTTATGACGTCATGCTGGATGTCACTGCCCAGGACCCGGCTTTCCGCAAGACACTGGCCGCATTCGCAACCGGCGCATTGGTGTCGCGCGGCTATTTTGCTGACGATCCGAGCGCCCAGCGCGCATTGTTCGGGGATGTGGCCATGGACCTTGCGGCGGCCAACCAGCAGGTCATCGGCCTGGCGGCACGCACCGGCATTCAGGAGCAACTGGCCGCGCAGGCCAAGACGCGTGCCAGCGCCGAAGAAGCGGCCATGAAGATCGCACAAGCAGAACTGCTCGAGTCTGATCCCTACGAAACGGCAACCCAGCTTGAACAGGCAATGTCGCAGCTCGACATGATCTACAACCTGACGGCACGCCTGTCGCGCCTGTCGCTGGCGGACTACCTGAGATGATATTTCGCAAGCTACTCGCATTGGCGATCGTGGGCGTCGCCATACTTGCAACGGCCGGCGCGGATGCGTCAGTCAGGTTGAAGGATCTGGTCGAATTCGATGGAGTGCGCGGCAATGACCTCTTGGGCTACGGGTTGGTCGTCGGGCTGAACGGCACCGGTGACAGCCTGCGCAACGCGCCCTTTACCGAGGACATGATGTCTAACATCCTCGAAAGGCTGGGGGTCAATGTCACGGGTGAACAGTTCCGCCCGCGCAATGTTGCCGCCGTCATCGTGACGGCGTCCCTGCCGCCCTTTGCCCGCTCTGGCGGGCGGGTGGATGTGTCAGTCTCGGCGATCGGCGATGCCTCCAGCCTGCTGGGCGGGACACTTGTCATGACGCCACTGAACGGCGCGGATGGCACGATCTACGCGGTCGCGCAGGGTACGATCATCGCGGGCGGCGCGTCAATCGAAGGCCAGGGCGCGCGCGAGGTGCGCGGCGTCCCCACGGCGGGAACGATACCGATGGGCGCTCGGGTCGAACGCGAGGTCGATTTCGAACTGTCCGAGCTGAAACGCGTGCGTCTGTCGCTGCGCGTACCCGATTTCTCGACCGCTGCCCGCATTGAACAAGGGATCAACCGGGAACTGGGTCGGCAGGCCGCGCGGATGACAGACCCGGGAACGGTCGTGCTGGATCTGGGCGCGACGGGCATGTCCTCTGCCGCGCATGCGCTGGCACGGATCGAGAATATCACCGTGTCGCCCCAGACCCGTGCGCGCGTTGTTGTCGATCAGCGGTCAGGAACGATAGTACTGGGCGAGGATGTGCGCATCAGCCGCGTCGCTGTCGCGCAGGGCGGGCTGACGCTGCGCGTCTCGGAAGAGCCTGAAGTCGTGCAGCCCAACCCCTTCGCCCGTGGCGAAACGGTTGTCGTTCCGCGCACAAACGCCGAACTGGAAGATGGTGAGGCGACTGGGCTGGCCGAATTGCGGGGTGGCACATCTCTGTCCGAGATTGTTGCGGGACTGAATGCGCTGGGCGTGGCGCCGCGCGACATGATCGATATTCTCAACAGCATCAATGCGGCGGGGGCACTCCATGCAGAATTGATCGTACGGTAGACACATCGGGACGAAAGTCCCACTGCGTTGAGGAGCATTCGAAACAACACCGACACTGCGGCGGGTTCAAGGCAACTGGAAACATGGCCGCGCGGAGTATACCCGTATGCGCGCCGGTGTGCTGAATACGCATTGGCAGTGGGCCAATTCGATGTCCGAAAACCGGTATATTCCCGCACCTCATGTTGGGCTACTTCACCGGGCATTAGTACCAGGTAATGCAGCGATCCTGGTGCGGTGACCCCCGTCAATTCGCGGGGTCAGAGCTGGAGGCGCAGGCGCAGGCGCAGGCGCAGGCGCAGAAGGGTGACTTGGGTTGTAAGCGCTACGGCGTGGCCCTATGCGGCGAGGCTTGACGGCTGGTTGAAGCGCCATGGCATGAGGTCTTCAATGCTGCTTTGCGGGTGGCCGTCGAGGATGGCGCGCAGGGTGGCGGCGA
>PWWF01000286.1 GCA_003561595.1 Paracoccaceae bacterium
GACAAAGGCCGATACGGCTGCCGCCAGCGGCCAGATCGATGGGGGCAAAACGTGATAGTCGTGGTTCTTTGCATTAGCCATTGCGGTGTGTTCCCTCGGATGGTGCAGGTTGTAGCCTGTCTCAGTTTGTCATTTCAGTCTCGGGGGCGACATAGTCGTCGGGGATATCGGTCGGATGGAACGTATAGGACAGCGTGATCGTATGGGTGTCGCGCGCCTCGCGGTCGTCCAGAATATCGGGATCGACGAAATAGGTGACCGGCATCAATACAGTCTCGCCGGGTTGCAGCACCTGCAACTCGAAGCAGAAACAGTCGATCTTGGTGAAATAACGCCCCGCCTCATAGGGCGAGACGTTGTAACTCGCGGTTCCGGCAATGGGTTCGTCGGTTGGGTTATGCGCCTCATAGAACGCGAGCCCCACATCCCCGATCTGGATTTCGGCCGAGCGCTGCTCGGGCCGGAAGGCCCAGGGGAAATCGCGCACGACTGACGCGTCAAACCGCACCCGCATCGTTTCTTCCAGCACCACGCCGCGCGATTCGGTGGCGGTGTTGGTGGTACCTCCATACCCGGTCACACGGCAGAACAGATCATAAAGCGGCACGGCGGCCCAGCCCATGCCGAACATGAATGTAACGACCCCCACGGCCTGCACCGTGGTTTTCTGAATACCGGTAAGTCGATTCCAGGTTGCGATCATGGTTGCTGATACCTCGGATGGTCTGGGTCTAGCGCGGGGCGGTAGCTGTGGTCATAGGCCTGCAGGGTGCCCCCGCCCTGCACCTTGACAATCGTCAGGCCGAACACCAGTGCGATGAACCCCACCAGCACCACCGCCAGTCCGATATTGCGCCCTGACCGGCGCTGATGCAGTTCGTGCTCGCGCGTGATCGGCATCAGAACACCTCCAGGACTGGCAGATGGGCGGCCAGCGTCGCATAGGCGGGCCAATGGGCAAGCGCGGCTTCCAGCAGAAGCGCCGTGAACAGCACGAACAGATACGAGAGCGAGAAACGGAAGACGCGCTTTTCGGTCGCGTAGCCATCCGCCTCGGCCTGCCCCTCATCCCGGCGCCAGATGGCCAATGCGCCCTGCACGAACATCGCGTTCAGAACCAGCGCGCAAGCCAGATAGACCGGCCCGCCAATGCTGGTAAAGGCCGTGGCCAGCGCCACCGGCACCAGTGCCAGCGTATAGACCAGAATATGGGCGCGGGTAGCACGGCGGCCATGCGTCACCGTCAGCATGGGCACGCGGGCCTTGTGATAGTCCGATTTCATGAACAGCGCCAAAGCCCAGAAATGCGGCGGCGTCCACATGAAGATCAGGCCGAACATCAGGCACGCCTCAACGCTGATACTGCCGGTCACGGCCACCCAGCCGATCATCGGTGGAAAGGCCCCTGCCGCGCCGCCGATCACGATATTCTGCGGCGTGGCGCGCTTCAGCCACATCGAATAGATCACGGCGTAGAAGAAGATCGTAAAGGCCAGCAGCCCCGCCGCCATCGCATTTGTCGCCAGCCACAGCATGATGACCGCGATCCCCGACAGCGCGACGCCCAGCGCCATGGCCTCTTGCGGGGCGATCTTGCCCGCCGGGATGGGGCGTTGGGCCGTGCGCTTCATCACCTGGTCAATATCGGCATCCCACCACATGTTCAGCGCGCCCGACGCCCCGGCGCCCAGCGCGATGAAGATGATGGCGGCCAGCGCTTCGACCGGGTGCAGGCTGCCCGGTGCCACCAGCAGACCCGCCAGGGCCGTGAACACCACCAGCGACATGACCCGCGGCTTCAGCAGGGCGATGTAATCGCTGAACTCTGCCTCACCCGGCGGGGCATAGCTGATATCGGTGCGGATGTCGGTCATAAGGGCTGTCCGTGGCAGAGGGCGGGCTAACGGCTCAGTCGGTCGAGGCGACCTGGATATGGTTTTGCATCCATTCCGGTGCGCTGGCGAAATCGGCCCCCTGGCGTTCCAGCCAGGCGATGTAGTCCTCTTCGCTCACGACCTTGACGGTGATCGGCATATAGGCGTGGTTGATCCCGCACAGCTCCGAACACTGGCCGAAATAGACGCCCTCTTCCTCGGCATTGAACCACAGTTCTGCCAGGCGTCCGGGAATACCGTCCTGCTTGACGCCGAAGGCGGGAATTGTCCACGAGTGGATCACGTCACCTGCGGTGACCTGCACGACGATGTCGCGCCCGACCGGGACGACCATCGCGGTGTCGGTGGCCAGCAGATACAGGTCATCGGTATAGCCGAAATCCTCCAACTCGTCGCGGTCCAACATGAATTGCGAGAATTGCACGTCATGATCGACATACTCGTAATCCCAGTACCACTGCAGCCCGGTCACCTTGATCGTCACATCGGCCTCGGGCATCACCTGCTGATGGCGCAGCGCGGGAAAGGTAAAGACCGCGATGAACAGCAGGATGATCGCGGGCACGACTGTCCATGCCACCTCGATCGGGGTGTTGTGGGTAAAGCGCGCAGGCTCGGGGTTGGCCTTGCGGTTGTGAAACACAATCACCCAAAGCAACAGGCCGCTGACAAAGATCGTGATCGGCACGATGATCCACAACAGCAGATTGTCCAGGAACACGATCTCGCGGTGCAACGCGGTCACCGGGTTCTGCAGGCTGGTGCCGCCCGGTTCGGGCGCACCGCGCACCGGCAGTTGCGGCAACAGGTCATCCGCTGCCGCGCGCGACGCAGCACCCAGGGTCACGACGCCAGTGGCAATCGCGGACATGGCCAGACATGATGTGGCTTTCAAAACTCGCATGTTCTGTTCCCGTAGTTATTCGACCTTGGTGGCCGTTTGCACCTGGGGACCCGGACGATACCTGTCGGCAAATGATGGAATCCCGTTGAGCTTTGGCCCCGTAAAACCATATTAGGGGGGGCAGAACAAGCAAAACCGATGCGACACATTGCCATTTCTTGATATGGATCAAGGACAGCCTGGCAGTCGCCCCAGAGCAGCTGAAAGGACCCCATGTCAGAGAGTGTCTTCCGCCCGTTCGAGACCGTATTCGACCGCGACACAGCCCTTGGCGTGCTGCGCGAGGCCACGGCTGGCGCCGATGATGGCGAGTTGTTCTGCGAACGGCGCGTATCGGAATCACTGATGCTGGACGACCAGCGCATCAAATCCGCCAGCTATAATGCCAGCGAGGGGTTCGGCCTGCGCGCCGTCTGCGGCGAGGTGACGGGCTATGCGCATTCCACCCACATGACCATGCAAGCCCTGCGCCGCGCGGCCGAGACTGCGCGCCTGGCCGTGGGCAATGGCGGCGGCGTGCTGGCTGACGCGCCCGCGCCCACCAACCAACGCCTCTATACCGATGCCGACCCGATTGCGGGCACTGCTTTTTCCGTCAAGATCGACTTGCTGCGCGAGATCGACGATTTCCTGCGCGGGCTGGATGCGCGCGTCGTTCAGGTCTCGGCCATGCTTGCGGCGGGCCATACGCAGATCGAGATCCTGCGCCCCGAGGGGCTGCATCTGCGCGACATCCGCCCCATGAGCAGGCTCAACATCTCGGTCATCGTGGAACAGGACGGGCGGCGCGAATCGGGCTCGGCGGGCGGCGGCGGACGCGCGGGGCTGGATGGCGTGATGGCCCGCGACAACTGGCAGGCCGCCGCGCGCGAGGCGCTGCGCATTGCGCTGGTAAACCTGCGCGCCGAACCCGCGCCTGCGGGCGTGTTTGATGTCGTCCTTGGCCCCGGCTGGCCGGGCATCCTGCTGCACGAGGCCGTGGGCCACGGGCTGGAGGGCGATTTTAACCGCAAGGGTACATCCGCATTTGCCGGTCTGATGGGCCAGCAGGTCGCCGCAAAAGGAGTGACCGTGCTGGATGACGGCACGATCCCGGACCGTCGCGGCTCCATCACCATCGATGATGAGGGCACGCCCTCTGCACGCAATGTGCTGATCGAGGACGGGGTGCTGGTGGGCTACATGCAGGACCGCCAGAATGCGCGGCTGATGGGGGTGGCCCCCACTGGCAACGGGCGGCGCGAAAGCTATGCGTATCCGCCCATGCCGCGCATGACCAATACCTATATGCTGGGCGGCGAGACCGACCCCGCCGATCTGGTCGCCGGTCTGGCAGATGGCATCCATGCCGTGGGCTTCGGCGGCGGGCAGGTCGATATCACGAACGGCAAGTTCGTCTTCTCCTGCACCGAAGCGTATCGCGTCAGGAACGGCAAGGTCGTGGCCCCGGTCAAGGGCGCAACGCTGATCGGTGATGGGGCCACCGCGCTGACGAAAATCCGCGGGCTGGGCAATGACATGGCGCTCGACCCCGGCATGGGCACCTGTGGCAAGGCGGGCCAGTGGGTGCCGGTGGGCGTGGGCCAGCCCAGCCTGCTGATCGGCGGGCTGACCGTCGGGGGAAGTGCGGCCTGATGGCCGCCTCCCGGTCGGCCCGGCGCGGCGACCGGCATCTGCGCTGGCAGCACTGGCTGCTGGCCTATGGCTTGGCGTGGCTGGCAGTGCTGCTGATCGGTCTGGTCCTGATTCTGCCATTGCTGTCATATCTTCTGCTTGGCGAAGAACCCGGCAGCATACCGCCCATCTTGGACGCAGTATCCGACCTGACACCATACGGCGCGGTGATCCTGCATATCATTGTCATGAAGGCGTGGGTGTTTCTGCCGTCCTTGCCGGTGTTCTGGCTTGCGATGCGCGCAGGTCTTGGCGGCTGGATCAACTTCGCGTTTCTCGGGCTTGGCTATGGCAGTCTGCTTGTGGTGATGATTGACGGGATGCCGCTGGATATCTCCGCCGGGATCGGGCTGGTCGGCGCGCTCGTGTTGCGTGTAATGCTGGGCTATGAGCGACCAGAGGCCTTCATTACCGCGCCGCGCTGACCGCTGCGACATGGCAGGATCTGCGGATGCGAGGCCAGTCATGACAGGCCGCGCGCTCCAAAGCAGCCCTGGCCCTCGCGTTGCGGCATTCAGAGAGAGAGGCGAAAAAATCGCCCTGGAAGCGACTTTTCTTTACCTCGCCTTAACCAAAGCGCGGCAATGTAATCGAAGAATGAGGCGAGGCGGATGGAATGGCGAAAGATTTGTTTTCTTCTCACCCACCCTTCACCCCACCCACGACGGAAGAAGACAGGCTGTCCTGGCTTCGCCTCATTCGCTCGGCCCGTGTGGGGCCAGCAACCTTTCACCGCCTGATGACCGAACATGGCACGGCCAGCGCCGCACTCGACGCGCTGCCTGCCATCGCCCAGGCCGCCGGGGTGGCCGATTACACCCCCTGCCCCCGCGACAAGGCCATGGCAGAGATCGATCTCGCCCGCGCCAAGGGCGCGCGCATGCTCTGCTATGGCACTGACGCCTATCCCGCCACCCTCGCCCAACTGGCCGACGCGCCGCCCGTGCTGTGGTGCATGGGCCGGCGCGGCCCCATCCTGCGGCCCATGGTGGCGCTTGTGGGCGCGCGCAATGCCTCCAGCCTCGGTACCCGCACCGCACGCGCCCTGGCCGAAGGGCTGGGGCATGAAGGGTATACTGTCGTCTCGGGCCTTGCGCGCGGGGTCGATGCCGCCGCCCATCACGGCAGCCTGAAAACCGGCACGATCGCGGTCATGGCGGGCGGGGTCGATGTCATCTACCCGGTCGAGAACACGGTTCTGGCCGCCGCAATCTCCGATCAGGGGCTGCGCCTGTCGGAACAGCCCATGGGCCTGCACCCCCAGGGCCGCCATTTTCCGCCGCGCAACCGCATCGTGGCCGGTCTGGCCCTTGCCGTCGTGGTCGTCGAGGCGGCTGAGAAATCGGGCACGCTGATCACGGCGCGCGATGCGCTCGATCAGGGGCGCGAGGTGATGGCCGTGCCGGGCCACCCGGTGGACGGGCGTGCAGGCGGGTGCAACCGGCTCATTCGCGATGGCGCGACCCTTGTGCGCCATGTCGAGGACGTGCTGGAAGTGCTGCGCCGCCTGCAAGACGCGCCCTGTCGGGAGCACGGTGAACCGGCTCCCAATGCTGCAGATAGAGATGCGGAGCCAGAGCCGCGCGCCAAACGCTCCGGTGCAAGTAACCGGACGCCATCAGCCGCGACCGCGCCTGCAGCGCCAGTCTCCACACAAGGGGGCAGTACAGGCCCGGCCGCACCCGACAACAGCGCTCCGGCGCCTGCCGCACCCACGACCGATACGCACAATACCCGTTCCAGCGCGGCTGATCTGTCGCGGCGCATTCTCGACTGTCTCGGCCCCAGCCCGGTGGCCGAGGATCAGGTCATTCGCGATCTTGCCATCCCCGCCGCAACGCTCTCGACTGCACTGGTCATGCTGGAACTTCACGGCACCATCCGCCGCCACCCCGGCGGGCTGGTCAGCCGCGCCTGAGCAACTGCACCTCCGTATCCGGGACCTTTGCTCGACGAGGCAGGCGCAGGCGTTTGCATCTCATCCCAATGGGGCTTTGTCACATTAACTTTCGCGCGCTCTGAAAAAAAATGACGAGTTACCTGCCCCATTCATCCCAACACCGGCAAAGCGCGCCAACGACGGCCATTCCGAGACTTACTCAGTGACAAAATTCGCCACGCCCCGATGCAGCGCGCCACCCCGCCCCCACGGGGAGCGAGCGCCCGCGAGCGGGGCATGGGCGGGCGGGAGGGAGCCCCGAGCGGGCGCTTTGTCACATGGCGCACCACGCCAGCGCTCAAAGGCCGATATGAGCACAGAACCCCGGACCCGATGCCGCCGCGGCGACCCGGCCCGCACCCCATGACAGAACAGTCCGACATGCCGGGGCGCATTGACATTCCCCTGCCCTCTCACACATGTAAGACCAATCAAGCCCTGCGCTACCCGTATGTCATCCGAGGAATTTCATGGCAGTCGTCGTCGTTGAATCGCCCGCCAAGGCCAAGACAATCAACAAATATCTCGGCGATGGCCACACGGTTCTGGCCTCTTACGGGCATGTGCGCGACCTGCCGCCCAAGGATGGTTCGGTCGATCCGGATGACGATTTCGAGATGAAATGGGAGGTCGCCAGCGACTCGCGCAAACATGTCCGCGCCATTGCCGATGCGCTCAAGGATGACCCCGAACTGATCCTCGCAACCGACCCCGACCGCGAGGGTGAGGCGATTTCCTGGCATCTGACCGAGGCACTGGCGAAATCCCGCGCGCTGAAAAAGGACACGCCGGTCAAACGCGTGGTATTCAATGCGATCACCAAATCCGCCGTGACCCAGGCGATGGAAAACCCGCGCGATGTCGATATGCCGCTGGTGCG
Organism: Paracoccaceae bacterium; assembly: GCA_003561595.1. Lineage (GTDB taxonomy): Bacteria > Pseudomonadota > Alphaproteobacteria > Rhodobacterales > Rhodobacteraceae > Roseinatronobacter. The sequence goes on from PWWF01000286.1 coordinate 7,293, forward strand.
CGCCTATCTGGCCCGCCGCGCGCTGGATTATCTGGTGGGGTTCAACCTCTCGCCCGTGCTTTGGCGCAAGCTGCCGGGCGCGAAATCAGCGGGGCGTGTGCAATCGGTCTGCCTGCGCCTGATCGTCGAGCGCGAGATGGAGATAGAGGCCTTTCGCCCACAGGAATACTGGTCCGTCACCGCCGCACTGACCACGCCCAGAGGGCAGGAATTCAGTGCGCGTCTGGTCAGCATGGGCGGCAAGCGTCTGGACAAATTCGACATTGCGACATCGGAATCGGCCGAGATTGCAGTGCAGGCCGTGTCCTCGCGTGCACTTTCCGTACATTCGGTCGAAGCAAAGCCCGCCAGCCGCAATCCGTCTGCGCCCTTCATGACCTCGACCCTGCAGCAAGAGGCCAGCCGCAAGTTCGGCATGGGCGCGAAACAGTGCATGAGCACCGCACAGCGCCTGTATGAAGCGGGCTATATCACCTATATGCGGACGGATGGGATCGACATGGCGCCCGAGGCCGTGATGGCCGCGCGCGACGTCATCAAGGATCGCTATGGCGACAAATATGTCCCCAAAAGCCCGCGCATGTACAAGAACAAGGCCAAGAATGCGCAGGAAGCGCATGAATGCATCCGCCCGACCGACATGTCCATCAGCCCCGACCGGCTGAAGATAGGCGACAGCGATCAGCGCAAGCTCTATGACCTGATCTGGAAGCGTACCATCGCCTGCCAGATGGAGGCCGCGAAGCTGGAGCGCACCACCATCGACATCGGCAGCAAGGACAGGCAGGTCGGGCTGCGCGCTACGGGTCAGGTCGTGCTGTTTGACGGCTTCCTCAAGGTCTATGAGGAAGGGCGCGATGATGTGGTCGATGATGATGACAAGCGCCTGCCGCAGATGACGCAGGGCGATGCGCTCGACACACGCAGCGTCACGCCCGAGCAGCATTTCACCCAACCCCCCCCGCGCTATACCGAGGCGACGCTGGTCAAGAAGATGGAAGAACTGGGCATCGGTCGCCCCTCGACCTATGCCAGCATCATCACCACGATTCAGGACCGGGGCTATGTGACCAAGGACAAGAACCGCCTGATCGCCGCCGACAAGGGGCGGCTGGTCACAGTGTTTCTGGTCAATTACTTCCGCCGCTATCTGGAATATGACTTCACCGCAGATCTGGAAAGCCAGCTTGACGACGTGTCTGCGGGCGAGCGCGACCACAAGGAAGTGCTGGCGCGCTTCTGGCATGATTTCTCCGCCGCGATTGCCGAAACCGCCGAGTTGCGCATCACCGAGGTGCTGGAAAAGATCGATGAGGTGCTGGCCCCCCATCTCTACCCCCCGCGCGAGGATGGCAGCGACCCGCGCGTCTGCCCCAAATGCGGGGCCGGGCGGCTGAACCTGAAAACCGCGCGTTCCGGCGGGGCGTTCATCGGCTGCAACAATTACCCCGAATGCCGCTACACCCGCCCCCTTGCGGGCGAGGATGAGGGCAATGCCGAACTGGCGGGCGATGGCAAGCTCCTGGGCCATGACAATGGTGATCCGATCAGCCTGCGCACAGGCCGCTTTGGCCCCTATGTCCAGCGCGGAGAAGCCACCAAGGAAGCGCCGAAACCCCCGCGCGCCTCGCTGCCCAAGGGCTGGGAGGTTGACAGCATCGATCTGGAAAAGGCGCTGATGCTGCTTTCACTGCCGCGCCCCATCGGCCCGCACCCCGAGGATGGCGAGTTGATCGAGGCCGGGATCGGGCGCTACGGGCCATTCGTCAAGCACGGTCGCAAATATGCCAATCTGCCCGAGGTGGAAGAGGTTTTCACCATCGGCATGAACCGCGCGGTCGAGGTTCTGGCCGCCAAGCCTGCGCGCGGGCGCGCTGCTGCGGCCGCGCCCTTGCGCGAACTGGGCGAGCATCCGGATGGTGGCACTCTGAATGTCATGAAGGGGCGCTACGGGCCTTATGTCAAATGGGACAAGGTCAATGCGACCCTGCCCAAGGAGATGACACCCGAAGAGATCACGCTCGATCAGGCGATCGAGCTGGTGAATGCCAAGGCCAGCGCGGGCGGCAAGAAGAAGAAGGCAGCCGCGCGCAAACCCGCCGCCAAGAAGCCTGCAGCCACCAAGGCCAAGACCACCAAAGCCCCTGCAAAGAAAGCCGCAAAAGGCTGACAGACCCGGTGCCGTGGTTGACTTTGCGAAACCCTCGCGGCACTACTTTTGCAGGGGACGGAATACCAGAGTGTACAGAAAAAAAGGATGCACCATGCAGAAAGTCTACGGCTCTGCGACCGAGGCACTTGACGGGCTGTTGTTTGACGGCATGACAATTGCGGCAGGCGGTTTCGGTCTGTGCGGTATCCCGGAATTGCTGATCGATGCCATCCGCGATGCGGGCACCAAGGATATCACCATCGCGTCCAATAATTGCGGTGTGGATGATTTCGGTCTTGGTGTGCTGCTCAAGACGCGGCAGATCCGCAAGATGATGTCCTCTTACGTGGGCGAGAATGCGGAATTCATGCGCCAGTACCTGTCGGGCGAGCTGGAGCTGGAATTTAACCCGCAGGGCACGCTGGCGGAACGGATGCGCGCAGGCGGGGCCGGAATTCCGGGCTTTTACACCCGCACCGGCGTCGGCACCGTGATCGCCGAGGGCAAGGAACACAAGGAATTCGACGGTGAGACCTTTATCCTGGAACGTGCCATCATGGCCGATCTGTCCATCGTCAAGGCCTGGAAGGCCGACACCACGGGCAATGCGATCTTCAACAAGACAGCGCGCAACTTCAATCCGCCTGCGGCGAAATGCGGGCGGGTCTGCGTGATGGAGGTCGAGGAGATCGTGCAGCCGGGCGAGTTGGACCCGGATCGCATCGACCTGCCGGGCATTTATGTGCACCGGCTCATTCAGGGGCAACACGAGAAGCGGATCGAACAGCGCACGACACGCGCAGCCTGAGGCGAGTCCCATGGATGATACGTCATTCGCAATGGCTTTGGGCACGAATGAGGCATTTGCCGCATTCTCTCGGCTGAGCATTGCCGTCCTGCTGACCGATCCGCGCCAGCCGGACAATCCGATTGTCTATGTGAATGACGCGTTCGAACGGATGACCGGATACAGCCGCGCGGCGGCTCTGGGTCATAACTGCCGCTTTCTGCAGGGCGAGGGCACGGACAAACGCGATGTGGATTTGATTCGCGACGCGGTGACCAACAAGCGCGATGTCTCGGTCGATATCCTGAATTATCGGGCCAATGGCGTGCCCTTTCTCAACCGGCTCATCATCGCACCGATTGTCGGCGATGACGGGGACCCGATGTTCTTTCTGGGCATCCAGAAGGAACTGACCGAAGGGGATCGCGGTGGCGACAACCGCATCTCGACCGACAATCTGCGGCTGATCCAGCGGCTGGTGCAGCGCGATCTGGCCATGATCCTGAACGGCCTGCGCGAGACGACGACCGACCAGACCCCTGAACAGTTGGGCCGCGAGTTGGAATCACTGCCGCGCCGTCTGGAAACGCTGCAGACCGTCTATGAGGAAATGCGCCAGGCGCGCCGCACGTCCCGCACGGGTGACGTTATTGATCTGGGCGCGCTGCTGGCCCGGATTTCGGCCGCCATTGTGCATACCGAAGGGCGTGCCGGTCTGCGTTTCGGTCAGTCGATAGAAAATGTCGATGTCACGCTGGACCGCGCGACCCGGATCGCGCTTATCGTGTCCGAGGCATTGCACAACGCGTTCGAGCACGCCTTTGGCCATGAGGATTTTGGCAGGATCGAGCTGAACCTGACGCGCCTGACCGGTGGCGGCATGCGCATCATGATCGGTGATGACGGGCGCGGGCTGCCAGGCAATCAGGACTGGCCGTCCAGCGCGCATGCGGGCGGTCGGCTGGTGCGCAACCTGCTGGCCGGGCTGGATGCGAAACTGAATGTGGTGCGGGGTGCTGCCGGTGTGGTGGTGCTGATTGACGTGCCGGTCGAGATGTCCGACTAAGGCGTATAGCGCCTGACCCGAACCTGGAATATCAAAAGGAGAGAGCAACCATGCCCTGGGACCGCAATCAGATGGCCGCACGCGCCGCACAGGAATTGCAGGACGGCATGTATGTCAATCTTGGCATCGGCATCCCGACGCTGGTGGCCAATTACATCCCCGAAGGTGTCAGCGTCACGCTGCAATCGGAAAACGGGATGTTGGGCATCGGCCCCTTTCCGACCGAGAATGAGGTCGATCCAGACCTGATCAACGCAGGCAAGCAGACTGTCACCGCCCTGCCCCACACGGCATTCTTCGACAGTGCCGAAAGCTTCGCGATGATCCGCGGCGGCAAGATCAACATGGCGATCCTTGGCGCGATGGAAGTGGCCGAGAATGGCGATATCGCCAACTGGATGATCCCGGGCAAGCTGGTCAAGGGCATGGGCGGCGCGATGGATCTGGTCGCGGGCGTCGAGCGTGTGATCGTGGTGATGGATCACACCAACAAGGCCGGGGCCTCCAAGCTTCTCAAGGAATGCACCCTGCCGCTGACCGCGCAGGGCGTCGTCAAGCGCATCATCACCAATCTGGGCGTTCTGGATGTGGTCGAGGGCGGCCTGAAGATTGTCGAGACCGCCGAGGGCGTCACCGAAGACGAGATCCGCGCCGCGACAGAGGCCGCCATCGTCAACTGACGGCGGCCCCTACCCTGCCTGACCGATGCGAAACACACAGCCATCGCTGGGCAGCTCCGGCTGGGTGGTGCACAGCCCGCGCGCGACCATCCAGGCGGACAGGACCTTGGGCACATAATCGCGGGTCTCGGCAAAGGGGGGCACGCCGTTGTTGCGCCGCACGGCCCCTTCGCCCGCGTTATAGCCCGCAAGCGCCAGCACCACATCATTGTCGAAATGGCCCAGCAGCCAGTCGAGATACTGGATACCGCCGCGAATATTTTCGGCGGTATCAAACGAATCGCTGACCCCGAAGCGTTCTGCCGTGGCCGGGATAAGCTGCATCAACCCCTGCGCCCCGGCAGAACTGACCGCATCGCCGCGCCCCGCCGATTCAATGGCGATAACCGCCAGGGCAAGTGCAGGCGAAACCTGCGTGCCGACCGAGGCGCGCAGGATCTCGGCACCATGACGCTCGGCGATATCCTGCAGGAACTGCATGCGCGGGGGGCGCAGGTTTTCGCCCGTGGGCGGGCTGCGCAGCGCGTTATACGCGCTCAGGAAACGACCCTCGCTCTGGTCCAGGCTGGTCGGGACCTTTTCCCAGAACCA
>PWWF01000243.1 GCA_003561595.1 Paracoccaceae bacterium
CTGTCGGAAGGTTTCGGGCTGGGGCTGATTTCAACCAATCTCGTCAAGATCCTCGGCATGACGCTGTGCCTGTGCCTGATTGCCATCGCGATGGATGTGGTCTGGGGCTATTGCGGTATCCTCTCGCTCGGGCATTTCGCGTTTTTCGGGCTGGGCGGCTACGCCATCGGCATGTGGCTGATGTATGCGCGCACCGAGATTGTGATCCGCGACAGCCTTGCGGGCGGCACCATCCCACCCACCGAACGCGAAGTGTCCGAGGCCGTGGCCTCGCAGATCTTCAGCGTGGTGGGCTCAAATGAGCTGCCGCTGATCTGGACATTTGCGGGCTCGCTGCCCCTGCAGCTTGCGATGGTCGTGCTGGTGCCGGGGTTGCTGGCGCTGATCTTCGGCTGGCTGGCGTTTCGGTCGCGCGTCACGGGCGTTTACCTCTCGATCCTGACGCAGGCGATGACGCTGGCGCTTTCGCTCTACCTGTTCCAGAACGACACTGGCCTGCGCGGCAATAACGGGCTGTCGGGGTTGCAGAACATTCCAGGGTTTCTGCATGTGCCGCAGGCGATCATTTCGGTGTGGTTCTTCTGGGCCTCGGCCTTTGCACTGGGGGCAGGCTATCTGCTGTTCGCCTGGGTCGTGTCGGGCAAGTTCGGCAGCGTGATCCGCGCCATCCGCGATAATGAGGCCCGCGTGCGTTTCCTTGGCTACAATGTCGAGGGCTACAAGCTCTTCGTCTTCACCCTCACGGCAGTGGTTTCAGCGATAGCGGGCGCGCTCTATTACCCGCAGGCGGGCATCATCAACCCCGCCGAAATCGCGCCCATCGCCTCGATCTATCTGGCCGTCTGGGTCGCCATCGGCGGGCGCGGGCGGCTTTATGGGGCGGTGATCGGCGCGGCGCTGGTCTCGCTGCTGTCAAGCTGGCTGACGGGGGGCGGGGCCCCCAATATCGACCTGGGCTTCTATCGCATCGTCTGGACCGACTGGTGGCTGGTCATGCTGGGTCTGGGTTTTGTCCTGGTCACGCTGTTCTTTCCCAAGGGGATTGGCGGGCTGTTCGACTATCTGGTGCGCAAACAATGACAACGCTTCTCGAAGTCTCGGGCGTGTCGGTCACATTCGACGGGTTTCGCGCCATCAACAACCTGTCCATCGCGATTGGCGAGCCCGAATTGCGCGCCGTGATCGGCCCCAATGGTGCGGGCAAGACGACCTTCATGGATATCGTGACCGGCAAGACCCGCCCGGATGAGGGGCGCGTGATCTGGGGCGCGCAATCGGTCGATCTGCTGAAACTGTCGGAAAGCGATATCGCCAAGATCGGCATCGGGCGGAAATTCCAGAAACCGACCGTGTTCGAGGAACAGAGCGTGCGCGACAACCTCGCCATGGCGTTGAAGAACCGGCGCGGGCCGCTGTCGGTCCTGATGTGGCACGCGACTGAGCGCGACACGGCGCGTATTCTGGAACTGGCCACTGAGATCGGGCTGAGCGACCGGCTGACCCATCGCGCGGGCGATCTGAGCCACGGGCAGAAACAATGGCTGGAAATCGGCATGTTGCTGGCGCAGGACCCGCGCCTGTTGCTGGTCGATGAACCTGCCGCCGGGATGACGCCCTCGGAACGGGAGCATACAACCGACCTGCTGAAACGCGCCGCCAAGACCCGCGCGGTCATGGTGATCGAGCATGATATGGAATTCATCCGTCGGCTGGATTGCCGCGTGACCGTGCTGCACGAAGGGTCAGTGCTGGCCGAAGGCTCGCTCGACCATGTCACGAAAAACCAGCAGGTGATCGATGTCTATCTGGGGCGCTAGGACATGTTGAAGGTGGATAATCTGACCCTGCATTACGGGGCCTCGCAGATCCTGTGGGGCGTGTCGCTGACCGCGCGGCCCGGCGCTGTGACAGCCGTGATGGGCACGAACGGTGTGGGCAAGACGTCGCTTCTGCGCGCGATCGCGGGGCGCCACCCTTACTCGGGTGGCACCATCACGCTGGGTGGGCAGGTGCTGGATCATCCGAGTGCCGCGCAGGCCGCGCAGGCGGGGATTGCCTATGTTCCGCAAGGGCGCGAGATATTTCCCCTGCTGACAGTGACGGAAAACCTGCAGACCGGCTTTGCCTGCCTGCCAAAGGCGGACCACCGCATCCCCGACCGGATCTATGAGTTGTTTCCCGTGCTACAGCAGATGAAGAACCGACGCGGCGGCGACCTGTCGGGCGGGCAGCAGCAGCAGCTGGCCATCGCCCGCGCTCTGATCGCCCGACCAAAGGTGCTGCTGCTCGACGAGCCCACCGAAGGTATCCAGCCCAACATCATCAAGCAGATCGGCAAGGTGATCGAATTGCTGCGCGATGAGGGTGAGATTGCCATCATCCTGGTCGAGCAGTTCTTTGATTTCGCCTATGGGCTGGCGGATGAATTCTGCGTGCTCAACCGGGGCGAAGTGGTGTTGAACCAGCCCGCCAGCGCCACCCCGCGCGAGGTTCTGTTGGAGCGCGTCTCGATCTGACAGCCCCCGTTGACAGCGGTCCCGACCCCCCTTGCACATGCGGGGCAGGGGCGGCACATGCTGATGGGGCATGGGCAACAGGATATCGGGCATGAGCAGTTTCACCACACGGCCAGAGATTCAGGGCAGCTTCGGCGTCGTGACCTCGACCCATTGGATCGCATCAAGCGTCGGCATGGCGATGCTGGAACGCGGCGGCAATGCCTTTGATGCCGCTGTCGCCGCCGGGCTGGTGCTGCAGGTGGTCGAGCCGCATCTGAACGGCCCCGGCGGGGACATGCCCGCGATCCTGTGGCACGCAGGCGCGGGCCGGGCCGATGTGATCTGTGCGCAAGGCCCCGCCCCGGCGGGCGCCACGATAGACCATTACCGCAGCCTCGGGCTGACCCATGTGCCCGGCGACGGGCTGTTGGCCACGGTAATTCCCGGCGCATGGGATGGCTGGATGCTGATGCTGCGCGACTATGGGCGGCTGCACCTGCGCGATGTGCTGGAACCCGCGATCCATTATGCCAGCTCCGGTCACCCCTGCCTGCCGCGTGTGGCCGACACGATTGCCGGGCTCGCGGGGTTCTTTCACGACGCATGGCCCACATCCTACGCCACATGGCTGCCGGATGGCGCGCCCCCGGTCGCGGGCCAAATGCTGCGCAACCCCGCGCTCGCCCGCACATGGTCGCGCCTGCTGGCCGAGGCTGAAAGCCATGCAAGCCGCGAGAAGCAGATAGAGGCCGCGCGCGATGCCTTCTATCGCGGTTTCATCGCCGAAGAGATCGGGCGCTGGCTGGACGGCAATGCGCTTCCAGATAGTGACGGGCGCA
>PWWF01000155.1 GCA_003561595.1 Paracoccaceae bacterium
CGCAGGCGCAGGCGCAGGCGACTTTGGCGCGGACTGCTGCGCTGGGGGCGATTGTGTCTGGTGCGGCGCTTGACGCCGCCGCCAGTTCCGCACAATCCGCAGCGCAAGACGTGGCGCGGGCAACGGCGCTGGTTGATCAAGCGCAGATCCAGCTGGCCAACTTCACCTTGCGCGCCCCGATCGCGGGGACGGTTCTGGCGCTGCACGTGGAAACTGGCCAGACGGTCGATCCGTCGACGCGGCTTCTGACGATCGCGGACCTGACAGGGCTGGTGGTCGAAACGGACGTGGACGAAGCCTATGCGACCCAGATCCGCGCAGGCCTGCCCGCAGTTCTAAGGCTGGCAGGAGAGGCTAACGTGCGACAGGGACAAGTGCGCCTCGTGTCACAGCGCGTTGATGCCGCAACAGGCGGGCTGGCCGTGCAGCTTGAATTCGCGCAGGCCGTCACAGCCCCTGTCGGGCTGACTGTGACCGCCAATATCATCGTTGATCAGCAGGCGGCGGCGCTGACTGTGCCTCGCGCCGCTCTTGTGGCCACGGATGCAGGCACCGGGGTCTTTGTGGTGACTGACGGCATGGCCCAAAGCCGCGCTGTCACGGTCATCGACTGGCCCGCAGCGCGGCTGGTCGTGACTGACGGGCTTGTGCCGGGCGATCGCGTGATCACAGATGCGACAGGGATCAGCCCCGGGCAAGCCGTGCGCATGGGGCAACCATGATGCTTTATGCGCTCAAGATCGCCGCCCGCTACCTGACGGCCAGCAAGGCGCAAACGGCGCTTCTGGTGTCGGGTGTCGCTGTGGGGGTGTTCATTTTCATCTTCATGTCGGCGCTGATCGGAGGGCTGGCCGAATTCATCCTGTCGCGCACAGTCGGCGATATCAGCCATGTGACGATAAAGGCCGAAGATCGTGACCCGGCACTCCTGATCGCGCCGGATGGCCATGTCCTTGCCGTGACCGAACGCGGGCGCGCGCGCACGGCAACTCTGGCCGAAGCGGCGACCTTTGTCCCCCTGATCGAAACTGTGCCGGGTGTGACGGCCGTCTCCCCGCAGATCAGTGGCGCAGGGTTCGTGGCGCGCGGCGCGCAAGTTGCGCAAGTGTCCGTGACGGGGCTGGAGCCAGGACGCGAATCCGCGATTTTGGACTTGGACGGTTACATCATCGAAGGGCACGCCCGGATCGGGTCGGGGACAGTGGTGCTGGGCCAGCGGCTGGTTGATGATCTGTCGCTAAGGCTGGGCCAGACTCTGCGGCTGCAATCCTCTGGCGGGGTGTCGATGGTGCTGACGCTGACGGGCATTTTCCAAACCGGCAATGGCATGATCGACGCCAGCAGCGCTTTTGTCGCACTGCCTACGGCGCGCACGCTGTTCGCTTTGCCCCAAGGGGTGACGCGGATCGAAATCAAGCTGGCCGAACTGAACGCGGCTGACGCGACAGCATTGCGCATCCGGGCGCTAACAGGGCTGGACGCTGTGCCCTGGACCGACGGGGCCGAACAATTGATGGAGGCGCTGAATGCGCAAGCACAAACGGGCTATTTCCTGAAATCCTTTGCGCTGATTACAATTGTGATCGGCGTGGCCTCGGCCCTGCTGTTGTCCACCTATCGCCGCCGCCCGGAAATCGGGATCATGCGGGCCATGGGGGCGGGACGGGGGTTCGTGGTCTTTGTGTTCGTCACCCAAGGGGCGCTGATCGGGCTGATGGGCGGTCTGATAGGGGCGGCGCTTGGGTATCTGGCGCTTCTGCCCTTTCCGGCACGCGACGATTTCCGCGTGGGCACGCTGCCGATGGACATTACCCAGGGGTCGTATGGTCTGGCCATCGCGCTGACTGTGATCGGCGCTATCCTTGCATCCATCCTGCCCGCGCGGGCCGCGGCGCGGGTCGATCCGGTGACGGCAATTGGCCAATGAGCGCGCTGTTGGAAGTGGACAATCTGGTAAAGACGTTTGGTCAGGGCGACGCCACGACCCGCGTCCTGCGCGGCCTGTCGCTGACACTGGACAAGGGCGCGATGGCGGCGCTGCTGGGCCCGTCAGGGTCAGGAAAAAGCACGCTTCTGACCATTCTGGGCACGCTGATGAAACCCACGTCGGGCAGCCATGTCATGCTGGGGCTTGATCTGGTCGCCGCCGATGACCGCGCCCTGACCGAGTTTCGCAACCGCCATATCGGCTTTGTGTTTCAGTTCCACAACCTGCTGCCCGACTTCACCGCGCTAGAAAACGTGGTGTTCCCCACAGCAGTGCGCGAAGGGCGCGAAACGGCTGCGGCGCGGGCGCGCGGGCGGGAATTGCTGGTACGGATGGGGCTGGAGGAACGGGTGGATTTTCCATCCGCCAACCTGTCGGGCGGGCAGAAACAGCGCGTCGCGGTGGCGCGCGCGCTGATGAACCGCCCTGAATTGGTGCTGGCGGATGAACCGACCGGCAATCTGGACCGCGAGTCGGCCATGCAGGTCATGGATCTGATCGCAGAGATCAACCGCGATGAGGGCACGACCTTTCTTATTTCCACCCATGACGACAAGATCGCGGGGCTTTGCCGCCGTCAGATCGTGGTGGGGGATGGGGTGGTGACGGGGTGACGGGGGGGGCGGATTTGCGGGATGGGGCTGCCGTTGAAACCTCACCCGCGCGGAACAAGGCCGCCACGCAGCGCCGGGCCGCCTCCCGGCATGGCGATTTGGCAGTTGTTGGCGCAGGTCTATTGGTCACACGGACTTGGTTGGCATAGAGTGTCGGACCAATTGCCTAGTATCGCCGCACCGCGGCTCGACGCAGCATGGCTTGGTGGCCCTCCGCGACGGGTGGCCCAGGCCGCTTGCGCGGCTGTTCTGGGCAAGGGATGAACCTCGGCCAAGCGCCCTAAGCGCCCGTACTCCGTCGTCCCCCGTCAGACGCCTCGTCCGCCACCTCAGCCTTGGTTTTCTGGATTACACCGTCCCTATGTTCAGGTGGGCCATAGATCGTATAGACCCGCAGCGCCTTGTCGCCCGTGTTGGTCAGGTTGTGAACCGCGCCCGCAGGCACGATCACGCAATCCCCGTTCTTGACATTGTGGACCACCCCATCGATGGACGCCACACCGTTGCCCTGTTCGATACGAAAGAACTGATCATGGGTCGCGTGTGTTTCAACACCGATGCTTTCGCCGGGATTCAGAGCCATCAGCACCAGTTGCAGGTGTTTGCCAGTGTAGAGCACATGGCGGAAGTCGGTATTCTGTTCCGTCAGCGTTTCGATATCCGCGATATAGCCCTTCATGGCCGATCCCTTTATGGTGACCGGGCATGGAATACGCCCGCTCTGCCCAAG
>PWWF01000245.1 GCA_003561595.1 Paracoccaceae bacterium
CCCGGCGGAATTACGACCCCCTTTCGAAACGTGTATTCAGAGACGCCATCGATCGTCCATCCGGAAACGTCCACCGCTTCGACCGAACTGGGGTTGACAAATTGAACAAACTGCTGCGACGGATCCCCAGAGCGCGGAGCTACTTCAATGGCTGAAAACTCCAGCCCCGCATCGTCCGACTGAGCGTCGGGGATACTGGAGCGGGCATAAAGGTAGGTTCGCCGCGACTCAAACGCCTGCTTGAGTTGGTCCAGGCCACTGTCGTCAAGCGGCCCAAGCCTTCTCCAGCTTCCGCCACTGAGAAGTCCCCAGCGCTCGTGGTCGAGTAACGCCTCCGCTTTTACCAGGTTGTAGATCTCGTCCGCTCGATTTTCCAGGTAGCGCTGGTCGAGGGGCGTTCCTGGTGGTTGCAGGAACTGGTCCATGAGGGTACGCGTGCGACGCACCAGCATGGCCCGCAAATCTGGAGAGGCTGCGAACGCGTCATGCAAGCGGTTCCAGTGGGTGCCCCCCCAGGTAGGCATGGATCGACTGCCTTCAAAAGGGTGTCCCGTGAAGTAAGTGCTATAGACCGGTTCACGGAGCCGATCCCAGATCAGATCCAGATCCCAAGGCAGCAGCGTCCACTCACCTGTATGATCGGAGTCTCGATACACGAAGTAGTTGTGGGTGTCCCGATCGTAGTGTTTGACAAGCGAATAAACCGCCAGGACATTCAACGTGGTAGGAATATCGACGTTATCAAATACATAGCTTTCGCGATTCGGGTTGCTACGTGACACCCCGTTGACAAGATCTCGTAGATCCGCAGTGCTCGGTTCCCACTCGCGGTTGTTTGTCCCCATTCCTCGGGTCGTTCCCAGATTTGCCGCATTTGCCGACAGATATCCTTGGCTGTCCCGCACGCCGTCCGCCTTGTACAAAGCGCCTTCATCATCCAAATCGTTTCTTCGTAAAAACGGCTTGTTGTAGCGTTCGCTGTAGATTCCCAGCGAGTAGAACTCAGCGTTCATTCGCGTGTGGACGGGTTCGACCAACTGCATGTAGGCGCCCGCCTCACGGAACAACTCGGCGCCCAAGGTTAGCCGAACATAGGAAGGGTCCTGGTAAACGTTATCCAGGTTGAGCGTGCTAACCGTGGGCCGGCCGTCACCGAAATCGAAACGGTGGTCATCGGGAAAATCGATCTTAAACTTCTGGTTGTCGTAGCGATTCCTGATGGAACTGTCACCGCGGATGTTGATCCGCACGTTGTCGTAAAAATTTCCATCATGGAAAAAGGCGCCAGCGGTTTCTCGGCGGCTGAAAGAACCATCCGATCGAACGAACCAACGGGGATTGGGGACGAATAACTCGAACACGGGTAGCTGTGTGTCAACGTCCGGATCCTCGATAACCGTCCCCAAGTACTCGGAGTTGATCTCGGGATTCAAGAAGAAGGGAAAGCGAGAATAGTCGTCCGCGACATGCGCGGTCACGAACCAGCGGACCATTTGGCCGGTCTCGAAAGCGTCCGCGGGGATGGATGCCACATAGTTTTTTCCCTCTTTTACCATCGAGACCGTCTCGGGATCGTCGAACATCACGCGATACGTCAGGGTAACGTCATCAATCGGGTCGCTGCTGGCATGCACGGTAGCTCGGATCCGAATCCTCCCATCCTCTTGAAAATCGTCCCGCACGCGGTCAATGATCGGGCGCACATCCAGGGTGGCGGCCACGTTGGAATCGCCGGGGGTGGGCATGAGAAAGAAGCGTGGATGGTCGCGGTCAATCCCATCCCCTGTCATCGGCAGGCCATAAGAGATGTCCCGAAACTGTTCCGGAAACTCGGGCGCAAACTCCTGGACCACCGTTTCTCCATTTGGCATCACCAGTCCCAAGTATTCACCACCTCTTGCCAACGCAAAATTGGTGTGCAGTTCTCCCTCGGCATCGCGGCGGTCCTTGTTCGAGGCGAAGACGACCAAATACTCGCCCGGCTCGAGCGTCACGTCGGGAAACGCCCACATGTCGAGTTCATCGACGTCGTCGGTCAGGTGCCAGCCTTCCAGCGACTGGGCTACGTCGCCCGCGTTGTACAGCTCGATCCAATCCGGATAATCATCATCCTCGTCGGCTAACGTCTCCCCATTACTAGCCATGAATTCTGTGATCAAAATGTCGGCCGCAATGTTGGGGGCTCCCGGCGTCGGTTGAAAGAAGTAGCGTTCCCGGTCGGTCAAACCGCCGGTCCGAGTTGTCGCCAACCCATAGGAGACGTCCCGGTACTGTTCGGGGAATTCGGGCGCAAACTCCTGGACCACGGTCTCTCCATTAGGCATCACCAGTCCCAAGTATTCACCACCTCTTGCCAAGGCGAAATTGGTGTGCAATTCTCCCTCGGCATCCCGTCGGTCTTTGTTCGAGGCGAAGACGACCAAATACTCGCCCGGCTCGAGCGTCACGTCGGGAAACGCCCACATGTCGAGTTCCTCGGCGTCGTCGGTCAGGTGCCAGCCTTCCAGCGACTGGGCCACGTCGCCCGCGTTGTACAGCTCGATCCAATCCTCGAAATCACCATCCTCGTCGGCTAAAGTCTCCCCATTACTAGCCATGAATTCTGTGATCAAAATGTCGGCCGCCAGCAACTGGCGGCTCTCCAATGCCTCCAAGCGGAGGCGCCGGCCCCGCTTTTTTCGCGCGCGACGCGTCGAAAACCGTTTGCCAAGACATGATATCGAAGGAGTAAACATTGTCTAAGAACCTCGCTCTTAATCCAAGAGAACAGGACCCCCAGCCGGAACCTCGTAGCTTAATCCGTGGAACCCGCAAAGTCAAATATATTTTCCGGTTTGTTGCCCCCGTCGCATCCCGTGAGACGCTGACACCCCGAGGATGGCAAGGAAACACGGGCGCCCGGCAGGATTTGTTGCGAGTCACCAGCCGCTGGGGGCCCCACATTGAAGACGCTCCCCTCCAAAGAACCGTGGCCTTGGGTCGGTACCTCCGAGATCGACGCCATATCTTGACCTGTTTTCGAGGCGGCACGCTCGCGAACATCTAGAAGTTAGCACGCTCGAACAGCCCAATCGAGTTGTTCGGCAAAATGGAAAACGACACCTAACGCCGATGGCGTGAGGGCGGCAAAGCAGGCGATTTTGATCGCCCAAACCCTGGCCTGCGCTCCAGAGGCTTATGACCGAGCATCCCCGGCGCCTCGGGAGTCACCGACTGTCTGATTCTCTGAACTACTTATTTCGATTAATCCGGCATGTGCCATAGAGGCTACCTCGCTTCTCAAATAACAAATGGCTGAGGCTTTGGCTCGGTACGTTTCGC
>PWWF01000071.1 GCA_003561595.1 Paracoccaceae bacterium
CCCTGTTCCAGATTGCGATGCGCAAAGCTCGATCCGGGGCGGAAGCGTTCGCGATCCGTCACCAGCCAGAAATGCGCGATCCGTGTGGGGGTGATCCCCGCCGCGATCAGATCGGACAGCAGACGGGCATAGGCCTCGGCCCCATGTTCGGGCGCGATTGTGTAGAGCGTGTCGGATTTGCGGGCATAGGTATCGCCCGCGCGCAGCTCGATTACCCGCGCGCCCGCGTCGCGCAGGGCGGTGATGACCGGGGCGGCCAGACCCCCTTCATCTGCAAAGATCAGCCATGTCTCATCCATCTGCGCCAGCTCAAAGCTGACATCGATCTCGCAATCGGCATAGGCTGGTTTCCAGGCGATGCGACTGCCCCAATCGGCGATATCGGGCGTGCGCTCCAGCGCCGGGGTGTCGGGCTGTGCGCTGTCGCCGGGTTCGATGAAATACTGCGCGCGCTGGAACGGGTAGCTGGGCAGGCTGACACGGTTGCGCCGCCCATCGCCCCAGATCTGCCCCCAGTCGAAACGGCCCCCCAGCGCCCAGATGCGCGCCAGCACGCCCAGGTGATAGAGGTCATCGGCGATCTCTTCCTCGGGGTGGCGCAGGGCGGCCAGCACCTGCTGTCCCGGCACGCCGCCATGCATCCGCGTAAGCGAGGACAGCGCCTTGCCCGGCCCCATCTCGATATAGATGCGCTCGGACCGTTCCGCGAGGGTGGTGATGCAATCGGCAAAGCGGATCGTATGGCGCAGATGGGCGACCCAATACTCCGGGTCCGTCGCCTGTTCGGCGCTCAGCACCGCGCCGCTGCGGTTCGAGATGATGGGGATTTGCGGGGCGTGCAGCGGGATCGACTGCAGATAGGCGCGGAAGCGGTCCAGAATCGGGTCCAGCATGCGGCTATGGGCAGCGATGTCGATGGCGATGCGCTGGGGCGTGACCTCATCTGCGCGCAAAGCCCCCTCCAGCCGGTCGAGCGCGGCTTGCGGGCCGGAGATCACGGTCAGGTCGGGCGCATTCAGCGCGGCAATGTCGTGATCATCGTCCAGATATGGCTGCAGCGCATCCAGCGACAGGGGCACCGACAGCATCCCGCCCGCAGGCACTGTGTCGAACAACTGCCCGCGCAGATGCACCAGCCCGATGCAATCCTCGAATGACAGGACGCCTGCCAGACAGGCGGCCGTGTTCTCGCCCATCGAATGGCCGACCAGCACGGACGGGTTGACACCCCAGCCCATGAACATCTGCGCCAGCGCGTATTCGGTGATCATGATCAGCGGCAATTGCACCGATGGCTTTGTCAGCGCCGCATTGGCCGCGTCCTGTTGCCCCGGTTCCGGCAGCCAGAGCGCGCGCAGGTCATAGTCCAGCCTGGGTTGCAGATAGGTCAGGCCCCGGTCCATCCAGTCGGCAAAGACCGGCTCGGTTTCATACAGTTCCCGCGCCATTCCCGCATATTGCGCGCCGCCGCCGGGGAACATGAAGGTGATATCGGGGTTGTCGAGCGCGGTATGGGTAAAGACACGGCGCGGGGCGTCCCCTTCCAGCAATTCGGCAGCCTCAGTATGGCTCTCGGCCACGGTGACGCGGCGCTGCGCATGGGCCATGCGCCCCTCTTTCAGCGTGAAGGCCACATCGGCCAGTGGCTGGTCGGGATGGGCGCGCAGATGGGCGGCCAGATTGGCGCTGGCGTCATTCAGCGCGGGCTTCGATCTGGCCGACAGGGTCAGGATCTGAAAGGGCCAGTCACTCTCATCCGAGGGGATGGGGGCAGGCGCCTCTTCCAGCACGACATGGGCATTGGTCCCGCCCACGCCCAGCGAATTGACCCCGGCGCGGCGCGGGCCATCGGCGGCCCAGTCACTCAGCCGGTCATTGACGCGGAAGGGGCTGTTTTCGAAATCGATGGCGGGGTTTGGCGCTTCATACCCCAGACTGGGGGGCAGTTCGCGGTGATGCAGCGATTGCGCGACCTTGATCAGGCTGGCCACCCCGGCGGCAGTGTCCAGATGCCCGATATTGGTCTTGACCGACCCGATTCGGCAGAACCCGCGCCGGGCGGAATCGAAGGCTTGCGTCAGGGCTGCCACCTCGATCGGGTCGCCCAGATAGGTGCCGGTGCCGTGACATTCGATATAGCTGATGCTGTCGGCGGCGACACCCGCGACCTGATGCGCCTCGGCAATCGCCTTGGCCTGCCCCTCGACCGAGGGGGCCAGATAGCCCGCCTTTTGCGCGCCGTCATTGTTGATCGCGCTGCCCTTTATGACCGCGATGATCTGGTCGCCATCGGCCAGCGCATCCTCCAGCCTGCGCAGCACCACCGCCCCCGCGCCCGAGCCGAAAACAGTGCCCTGCGCGCGATGATCGAAGGCATGGCATTCGCCATCGGGTGACAGGATTTCATTCTCTCGGAACAGATAGCCGCGCCCCTGCGGCAACTCGATTGTCGCGCCGCCTGCAAGTGCCATGTCGCATTCGCCGGTCAACAGCGCCTGCACGGCATAGTGCACCGCGACAAGCGAGGTCGAACACGCCGTCTGCACATTCACAGAGGGGCCATGCAGATCGAAGATATGGCTGACGCGGGTGGACAGGAAATCCTTGTCATTGCCGGTATGGCGCAAGAGGAACATGCCCACATCCTCGACCAGATGCGGGTTCGAGCAGATGTTGAAATAGAAATAGCTGCCCATGCCGCAGCCTGCAAAAACCCCGACAGGCCCCGGAAAGCCGCGCGGCGGGTGGCCTGCGTTCTCGAACGCTTCCCACGCGACCTCGAGGAACTGGCGGTGCTGCGGGTCAAGGATGGCGGCATCCTTTGGGGACAGCCCAAAGGCGTCGGGGTCGAATTCGGCGAACCCGTCGAGGGGCGCGGCGAAGGGCACATAATTTGGGTGGCGCAGGCGCGCGGGGTTTTCGCCCGCGGCCAGCAATTCCGCGTCAGTCAGCCGCCGGATACTGGACCGGCCTGCGCACAGATTGTCCCAGAACGCCGCGACCGAACTCGCGCCGGGCAGATGTGCGGCCATCCCGATGATGGCGATATCCGTGCCCATGTTTTCGGTATCACTCATGATTCTGCCTCTTTCCGTCGGCTTGTGTCCCGCACGGTCGGAGTCGTCTCCAGCCGGGCACCTGCCAACAGCCCCTCTCGGCCCGGTGCCGTGCGTATGCGCCGGGCATGTTCGGCCCGGTTCCTTGCGCGTTCAAGCTCGGCATGGCCAAGCAATGCGCCCACTATCAGCCAGGTCAGCGGGACCAGCGTGGCATTGGGCAGCAGATCAAACAGATTGGCCCCCAGCAACAGGGCGAC
>PWWF01000393.1 GCA_003561595.1 Paracoccaceae bacterium
CCAGCCCCAGAAAACGGCGGATGCCGCTGACGAAATCCGCGACATCCTCGGGGGTGAAGGCGTTGGAGAGCGACAGCATCCGCCGGGCGTGGCGGATCTTGGCGAAAGCCTCGGCCGGGGCGGCGCCGATCTGGCCCTCGGGGCTGTCGGGGCGCGCAAGGTCAGGGAAGCGCGCCTCGATCGCGGCATTGCGCGCGCGCAGGGCGTCGAATTCGGCATCCGACAGGATGGGCGCGTCATCGGTGTGATAGGCCGTGTTGGCACGGCCCAGCAGATCGGCCAGCCGTGCAAGTTCGCGGCCCGCGGCATCGGCATCCATCTGATCGGGGTCCATCCGGGCCCATGGCGTCTGATCCGTGTTGCGATCCGTGCTCACCCGTCTGCCCCCGCCCCTTGCGCCGATGGCGCGTCTGTCTGGCCAGAGTGATAGGTCGCGCAGCGGCGCAGGTCCAGCCCCGGCGCAGACGGATGATGGCCTGATGCGGTGGGGGGCTGGTCTGGACGTTCAGGCCGACATGGCGCGGTTGGGTGGGGCCTCTTCCGCATCGGGCGCGGGGTCGCGCAGCACATAGCCACGGCCCCAGACCGTGTCGATATGGCTTTCACCGCCCGTTGCGACAGCGAGTTTCTTGCGCAATTTGCAGATGAACACATCGATGATCTTCAATTCGGGCTCATCCATGCCGCCATAGAGGTGGTTGAGAAACATTTCCTTGGTCAGGGTGGTGCCCTTGCGCAGGCTGAGCAATTCGAACATCTGGTATTCCTTGCCGGTCAGATGGACAGTCTTGCCATCCACCTCGACTGTCTTGGCGTCCAGATTGACGGTGATCTTGCCTGTGCGAATCACCGATTGCGCATGGCCCTGGCTGCGGCGGATGATGGCATGGATGCGCGCGACCAGTTCCTCGCGGTGGAAGGGTTTGGTCAGGTAGTCATCCGCCCCGCCGCCAAAGCCGCGCAGCTTGGTGTCGGTATCGCCCTCGCCCGTCAGGATCAGGATGGGGGTGTCCACCCGCGCCAGCCGCATCTGCCGCAACACATCCAGCCCGCTCATATCGGGCAGGTTCAGGTCCAGCAGGATCAGATCATAATCATAGAGCTTGCTGAGTTCGATCGCCTCTTCGCCCAGATCCGTGCAATAGACGTTGAAATTGGAATGGGTCAGCATCAGTTCCAGGCTGCGGGCAGTCGTGGGATCGTCTTCAACAAGCAGCACACGCATCAGGTTTCTCCTTTGTCGCTGTTAACCCTGACCATCTCGCATAAAGGTTAACTCTACGTTACCGTTCGCAACTCTGGAACCCCTGCAACCTATGGTTGACGATATTTCTGCAATGCCGTGATTTTCAGACCATCCAGCCCATGCTCCATGATCGCGCGGTGCCACAGTTCGTATTCTTCATCGGACAGATCGTAGCGTTCCAGCGCGGCGGATTTTGAGATAAGCCCATGTTCCACGGCCTGAATCACGATTGCCTTTCGGCTGGCCACCCAGCGCCGCGTATCGGCAGGTGGCAGGTCGGCAAGCGTCAGCACTGTTCCGTCCGGCAATGTGACCGCGCGCGGCCCATCCACTTTTCTGATATACATTCTACTGGTCCTTCTTCACCCTTCCCCGGATAAGGACCAGAATCGCGCGCCCTGATTAACGCGGGGTTGATCCGCGCGCCTGCCAGCGCTTGAGAATATCTTGCATTTTCCTATATTCCGCGCGAACCCCGACCGGAGACGCCCGATGCCCTATGATCCTCCCTTCAATTCGCTTGGTATTGCCAAGCCGCCCGCCGACACGCGGGTGGTGGTGGCGATGTCGGGTGGCGTGGATAGCTCAGTCGTGGCCGCAGAACTCGCGCGCGAGGGGTACGACGTGGTGGGCGTGACCCTGCAACTGTATGATCACGGGGCAGCGCTGGCGAAAAAGGGCGCCTGCTGCGCGGGCCGCGACATCCATGATGCGCGCCGCGTGGCCGAGGCGATGGGCTTTCCGCATTATGTTCTGGATTACGAATCCCATTTCCGCGAATCGGTGATCGACGAATTTGCCGACGCCTATCTGGGTGGTGCGACCCCTGTGCCCTGCATCCGGTGCAATGAGCGCGTGAAATTCCGCGATCTGCTGGAAACGGCGCAGGATCTGGGGGCCGATTGCATGGCCACGGGCCATTACATCCAGCGCAAGGCGGGCGCCTTGGGGCCAGAGCTGCACCGCGCGGCGGACCCGGTGCGCGACCAGAGCTATTTCCTGTTCTCGACCACCCGCGAACAGCTCGATTATCTGCGCTTTCCGCTGGGGCATCTGGAAACCAAGGCCGAAACGCGCGCATTGGCCGCGCGCCACGGGCTGAGCGTGGCCGACAAGCCTGACAGTCAGGACATCTGCTTTGTCCCCGATGGCGATTATGCAAAAGTGATCGAGAAACTGCGCCCCGGTGCGGCCGAACCCGGCGAGATCGTGGATATGGCTGGCCATGTGCTGGGCACGCATCGCGGGGTGATCCATTACACGATCGGCCAGCGGCGCGGGCTGGGGATCGGGGGGCTGGCCGATCCGCTATACGTTGTGCGGCTGGACCCCGATGCGCGGCGCGTGATCGTCGGCCCGCGCGAGGCGCTGGCCACGCGGACAGTGCCGGTGCGCGAAATCAACTGGTTGGGTGACGGGGCCTTTACTGACCGCGCGGAGTGGGAGCTGGAGGTCAAGCTGCGCTCGACCCGCCCGCCCATGCCTGCGATCCTGCGCCCGATCTCGGAAACCGAGGCAGAGGTGGAACTGCTGACGCCCGAGCGCGGTGTCAGCCCCGGACAGGCCTGCGTGTTCTATGCGCCAGACAGCAGCCGCGTGCTGGGTGGCGGCTGGATCTGGAAGGGTTAACCACCCCCTTCCCCCGGCATTGCGAAGCGGTTAGCGTCAGGGGCGCGCATGATGGATGCGCGATTTCCGCAGGCCGCCCACGCGCGCCGCATATTGAAAGGATTGCCCATGCCCACGCGTATTTCCCGCCCAACCCTGCTGGCCGGTCTGACCGCGCTTGCCCTTCTGGCCCTGCCTGCGCACACCCTCGCCGATACCGGGCGCGAGGCACGGCTGACCGTGGCGCAGACCTATGTGGGCGCGATGCTGGAAGATGTCGATATCGACGAGATGGTGCGCGCGATGTATCGCCCGGTCCTCGATCAGGTCCGCGCGGGCGGGCAGGATGTCAGCGACGCGCAGGAGGCCGAGATCGAGGCCCTGTATCTGGCAGAGATGTCCGGGCCGATGCGCGATCTGATCCGGTCGCAGGATGAGATCATGGCCGATCTGATGAC
>PWWF01000162.1 GCA_003561595.1 Paracoccaceae bacterium
CGCTTATGGCTGGGTGGTCTTGGCCAAAATGGCGCTGTTTGCCTGCATTCTGGTGCTGGCTGCATGGCACAAGCTGCGCCTCACACCGATGCTGGCCAGCAATGGCGCATTGGCACGGCTTCGCTTCAACCGCTCCCTGTGGCTGGAACTGGGGCTGATTCTGGCACTTCTGGCGCTGACCGCTGCCTTCCGCCTGACACCGCCACCGCGCGCGATGGCCGATCTGCCAGAGCCTCGCGTTGAGCTGCATCTGCATGGGCGCGAGAGCATGGCCGATATCGCCCTGATCCCCGGCAGACCGGGGCAGAACCGCGTTGAAATCATCCCGCTGGACGGCGATTTCCAGCCCTTCACGCCGCTGGAAGTGACGCTGTTCTTCGCCAAACCCGAAGAGGGGCTGGAACGCATCGAGCTGCGCGCAACTATGGACGCGGATGGTCTCTGGACCGCTGGTCCTGTCCATCTGCCGCAGGGCGGCACATGGGATGTCGTGGCCGATATCCTGATCACCGATTTCCGCAAGGAACTGATCGGCGGCGAGATGCAGTTGCTGCCATGAATGTTATAAGATAACGCACCCTCATGACAGATATCGCTGCACCCGCCACCGCGCCCCGCCGCTTCGAGATGCCCGCACTTGGCGCGCTGTTCGCCCTGTCGGGCGCGGCGGCGCTGATCTATCAGGTGCTGTGGGTGCGCGAATTGGGGCTGCTCTTTGGGTCCACCGCGCAGGCTGCGGCGCTGACGATTGCGATCTTCTTTGCGGGCATCGCGCTGGGGGGCTGGCTTTTCGGGCGCATCTCGGCGCGATTGGCGCGGCCCTTGCGCGCTTTTGGCTTGGTCGAGATTGGCGTGGCCGCGACCGCGCTGGGGCATTTTCTGGTCGCAGATGTGTATTTCACGCTCTACCCCACGCTTTACGCAATCGTCGGCGGCAATCCGGTTTTGGAAACCGCGCTGAAAGCCTTGGTCGCGGCAACCATCCTGCTGCCCTCGGCCATTCTGATGGGCGGCACGCTGCCCTTGATGGGCCAACATGTCATTCGCGCGCGTGACAGTCTGGGGCGGATGGGGTCTGCACTCTATGCACTCAACACTGCAGGGGGTGCTGCGGGCGCGCTGGCCGCGGGGTTCTTCCTTCCCATGTGGCTGGGGTTTTCGGGGGCCTATCTGCTGGCCGTGGGGTTTGATTTGTTCGTGGGCCTGTCGGCCATCGTCATTGCTCGCCGTGCCCTGCCGATGGTCACTGAGCCGCGCCCCGCCCGTGCCGCAATCCCTGCGCGGTTGTGGGTCATCGCCTTCGCCTCTGGCTTTGCCACCCTCGCAGTCGAAGTCATCTGGACCCGCGCCTTCGCCCAAGTCTTGCAGAACTCGGTCTATACCTATGCGCTGGTGCTGACCGTATTTCTTGTGGCGCTGTCCTTGGGCGCGGCGCTCGCCAATGCGCTGAACCGGCTGTCACTGCGCCCTGAAACTGTGCTGACAGGCCTGCTGCTTGCCAGCTGCGTCGTCATCGCCGCCACCCCGCATCTGTTCCACCACCTAACCGGCGGGCTTGGATACCTTGGCGGGCGCGCGGATTTCGCGGGCTATGTGCTTGAGGTCGGGCGCGTGGCCATCCTCACCATGCTGATCCCCGGCACGATCCTCGGGGCCGTGTTGCCCTATCTGCTACGCCTGATGGAAGGCGGCGGCGCGCCGGGTGCGGTGCTGGGTCGGCTGATCGCGGTCAATACCACAGGCGCGATATTCGGCGCGCTGGCGGGGGGCTTTGTGCTGCTGCCGCTGGTCGGCATGTGGAAAGGGCTGTGGCTGATGGGCGCGGTCTATGCGGGCTTAGTGTTGGCGCTCTGGCAGCCCACCGACTGCTTGGGCGCGCGGATCACGCGCTTTGCGGCCTTGGCGGGGGCTGTCATCCTGCTGGCAGGCGGGCCGGGGCTGGACGCCACCCGCCTGAACCGGGGCGAGACGTTGCTGGCCTTTCGCGAGGGCCCGTCCGCCCATGTCGCAGCGGTCCAGCGCGGCGATGCGAAATTCATCCGCGTCAATAATTTCTACACGCTGGGCGGGTCCGGCGCACTGGTACCCGAACGAAACCAGACCATGATTCCGCTGCTGACCCATCCCGCCCCACGCGAGATCTTCTTCCTTGGCATGGGCACGGGCATTTCCGCAGGCGCAGGGCTGTTTGCGAACCCCGACCGCGTGACCGTCTGTGAGTTGCTGCCCGATGTGGTGGATTTCGCGGAAGCGTGGTTCCAGCCTTACACCAATGGCCTCTTCTCCGACCCGCGCGTGACCATCCACCGCGAGGATGGGCGCCAATGCCTCGCCCGCTCCCCCGCCACATATGACATGATCATCGCCGATTTGTTCACGCCATGGCGTGCAGGCGTGGGCAATGTCTATACGGTCGAGCATTACCAGTTGGCCGCGTCGCGCCTGAACGAGGGCGGGGCCTATGTGCAATGGATGCCCCTTTATCAAGTGTCACGCCGCGAGTTCGAGATTATCGCCAACACGATGGCGCAGGCTTTCCCCGAAGTGACGCTCTGGCGCGGTGATCTCTATCCCGAACGCTCGATTCTGGCGCTGGTGGGCCGCAACGACCCCGCCCCGCTGGACCCTGCCACGCTGGCCGCCCAATGGCGCGCCATGACGGGCGAGGATACGCCCGACAACGTGCTGGCCGACCGCGCCCTGAAATTCTACGCGGGCAATGCCGCATCCGGCCTATTCGCGCATGCGCCCGTCAACACGGATGACTACCCCTTGATCGAATATCTGGCCCCGCGCACCCATCGCGCCGTGATCGCAGGGACCGCGCGATGGCTGACCGGCTTTGAGCGCGACCGGCTTTACGCCGGTCTGTTGGACGCCCTGCCGCCCGAGGACGACCCGCATCTGGCGCGATTGTCGCCAGCGCAGCGCGCCCTGCCGCGCGCAGGTGCGATCTATGCCGAGTGGCGGGGCCTGCGCAGCCGCGACGACCTGCGCGCAGGTGCCCTGTGGCAGGATTTCATCGCCCTGACCCCGCCCCATGCCCGCAACCCCGACAGCCCCGCCGGACAGGTCGCAACCGGCGGCATGGCATTCGGGGATGCGATGAACTGATCTTGCGAGCGCAAGGCGCCCTCCGGAGTTTTGGGAGACTGGTCAAAGGTCACTGCAGAACCGGGAGCAATGAACGTCCGCAACCGTCCGATTCTGCGGATGCAATGCCGCGATGTCACAGTCGGCTTTCCGCCCTCCACGTCGGTCATGCTGCAACCGCGAAGGGTTATGTGTGGATGGCTCGACCGGC
>PWWF01000113.1 GCA_003561595.1 Paracoccaceae bacterium
GCACAGTTCAAGGGCTTGCCAGCCGACACCGCGGCGCGTGGCGCAACTGACGGCAGGTCCAGCCAGCACGCTCTGCCCGGCTTTCCGGGGGATATGGACAGGGTGACACCATCACCAAGGCTGCATCCGTTCTTCCCGTCTTCGTGCGGCGCCATTTCGCGTTCTCAGTCGGCAAAGCCAAAATCTCAAATCTTTTCACATCAAAACTTTCGGAGTGACAGTATCACATTTAGTTGATGGCCATCAACTCTGTCGAAAGACTATCGCAGCAAAGTTAACAGAGCCTTGCGACCGAAGACGCCCTGCGCTTGTGTTTCGATCAAGTCGCAGCTTTTCCAGATGCGCTTTCTTCAAGCCAGGCGCGTGCGTTGCGCAGTTCCTTTGCACCGCGAAACGCCTGCAGAACAGCAAAGGGTTCGCTTGTGCCTGACGGTTCGCCATGGTGCTGGCCATGCACGGTGGCCCATTTTTTTCTTGCAGGACAGATTTGGCAGGTTACGCTGACAGATGGGAGGAGCCATGGACAATCCGGCCGCATCCATAGATTCGCAGGTCTTTGCTCACACAGCACGCCTGTTCGAAGAGAAGCGCCGGGTGCTCCCACCAGAGGTGTTGGAAGGCTTTGCGCGGCAGGTCGTCTCGCGCGTGGCTGAAACGGCAACGGCGCGGGTGCCTGCCAATAGCGCCGGGATCGGTCCCGAGCGCGTCGCCGCCTTCTGCGATCTGCTGCTGAAATCCGATCAAAGTCGTCAGGCCCTTGCATTCATTACCGCGCGCCGCGACGAAGGTGCGACGAAAGAGGATGTGTATCTTGGCTATATCGGTGCAGCGGCGCGCCTGCTGGGCAAGCGCTGGGAAGAGGGCGAACTAACCCCCTTTCAGGTGACCATCGGGGCCGGGACCCTCTATGCGCTCATGCGCGCCTTGCGTGGGTCGCTGATCGTCAACCAACCGTTTGACCCAAGTCGGGCGGCCCTGTTTGCCACGGTTCCGGGCGAACAGCATGGCGTTGGCGTGACAGTGGCCGCGGACATGTTCCGCGAAGCCGGCTGGGAGGTCGATCTGCAACTGGGGCTCGATCAGCCCCGCCTGCTTGACCATGTCGCGCGGACCCTGCCGCGGGTGATCGGTCTTTCGTTGAGCACGCCCGAGCGCGTGCCCGAACTGGTTCAGGCCGCCGTGGGCCTGCGCTTGATCGTGCCGGAAGCGATAATCGGTGTTGCCCATGGTGGTGACCTGACGGCGGCGGATGTCCAGCGTATCGCCGACGTGGATCTGGTGTTTGATGATGCACCCTCCGCCATCACCCGCCTGGAGCGTTGGGTTCGGGACGGATCGATCGCGGACGATCTAGGCTGACGCACCGGGCGACAAGCGCGAAGGCTGTGAGGATGACCTGTTACGATGACGGGGCAAGACAGCCCCGGCTGCGTCATTCCGATGGAACGGCCCGGCAACGGTTGCGCAGCCAGACCGAAATGTTGAGGGCAAGCGCATAGGTGCCCCATACAAGGTAGGGCACCATCATCAACGCTGCGACCGTATCATGGGTCAAGAACGCGAGCGTTGTCGCCAGCACGGCAAGCCAGAGCATCGCAATGATCACTGCCCCCGCCAGAATGCGGTGAAGGCCAAAGAACACCCCCGACCAGAGGGTGTTGATCGTGATCTGCAACCCCCAGAGCGCGAGGGCAAGCTCGGTGCCCGGCAAGGCCGCCACCCGGGCCGCGGCCAGTGCCATCAACACATAGAGAACCGCCCAGACGATCGGAAACAGCACGTTCGGTGGTGTCCAGCTGGGTTTGTCGAGGTCCCGGTACCATTGCCCTGGTTTGAAGAGCACGCCCGCCGCTCCCGCCACGCCGCAGGTCATCAGGAAGATCGGGAAAAGCGTCATGGGGCATCCTTCAATGAGGTTGAGTCGAATTTTAGATGCGACCGATGCACGCCGCAATGCGCTGGATCAAGCCCGCAGGCTTCGCTGCCGATCCCTGCTTTCAGTAAAACCCCACCGCGCGCAGCTCTATCTCGGCGGCGTGGTCGCGGCCAAAGGCGGCCACGGCGATCGAGGTCAGCTCACCCGCACGCGGCGTGGCGCGCTGCACCCTGCCCGACGCGCTGAAGTCAGCAAAGGGCAGGCGAAACTCGGCCCAGCGCTGCGTCACGTCAAATCCGGACTGGTAGTATTGCCAGGGCAGGACCGTCCCATTCGTCCGCAGATGCACGAAATAGCGCTGGTTATTGCCGCGGGCGACAAGGCGCACCCCGGCGGTGCTCTCGGACGGCGGCGCGGTCAGATCAAGCCGCATCTGAATGAAACCGCCGCGGTTGGCGGTGCTGACCCGCCCGGTCATCCGCGCATGGGTCTGCCCCCCCTCCTGCACAAAGACCATCTGCCCGGCAGAGACACCGCCCATCACCCCGTCTGTGAAGAAACGCCACCCACTCTCTGGCCGCATAGCGAACACCTCAATGCTTGTGGCCCGGGCCGCGACCGGGGGCATCTTCCAACGGCTCAGACAAGTGGCCAGCCCGAGGGAGAGGAGACGACGTCGTATCATGTCAATCCCCATTCCGGCAGATGTGCATCCGCACGTCACGCCAGGCAATCCCGGATTTCCCCCCTGACCGTCAATCTGCGCGGGTTCGGTTCGCGCCTTGCGCGTTCATCTCATCGCGTAGTCGCAGGAAAAAGCCGGTCACTTCCTCAGGCGTCGCTCTTTCGATCGCGTCATCAGCAACCTCCTGTCGCGTCCAGATCCAGCTCGCGGCCGGATCGTCGAGCATCGCCCACTCGCCGAACACCCGTTCTGTCGCGGGCTCTGCGATATGGACCCGGACCTCGAGATGGCGGTCATCTCGGGCGATGCGCTCCAACGCCTGCCGGACCTTGTCTTCCGGGCCTTCCAGCCATTGCAGATAGACATCCGCGCGACAGATCAGGGCACCCGTGATATCGTCGCGTGTGTTCAACCGTCGGGCATCGGCAAGAATACCGTTCAGGATCGAAGCGTCAAAGCCAAAGGGCCTGGAGCTGTAAATGCCACGAAACAGGTCCATACGCTCAACTTTCCTTTCCGAATTGTGCATGCAGACGCTAACATGTCCAGGTTCAGATGAATAGCCGCAGCAGTTGGCCGTTGCGTAACTGCGCTTGTGGCCCAACGGCCGCATCGACCGCGCCTGCACCACCCTCATGTGAATTTGAGGACCACAGCACCAGAGCAAAGCACTCATACAGCTCGTGGCCGACGATACCAGCGTGACGCCCTTGGCTAAGCGACCTGCAACACACAGGGTTGGA
>PWWF01000031.1 GCA_003561595.1 Paracoccaceae bacterium
TCGGCTCTGGCGGTGGTCTGCCCGGGATCGTCTGCGCGATCCTCGCTGCCGAGCTTCAGCCCGATTGCCGCTTTACGCTGGTGGAAAGCGACGCCAGGAAATCGGCGTTTCTGATGACGGCGACGCGCGAAATGTCCTTACCCACCGCCGTTCTGACAGATCGCGCTGAAACCATCGCCCCGCAGTACGCCGATATCGTCACCGCCCGTGCACTCGCCCCCTTGCCTCGTTTGCTGCCACTTGTTGCGCGCCATCTTGCCAAAGGGGGTGTCGCGGTTCTGCCCAAGGGAAAAAACCATGCGACAGAGCTTGCGGCAGCGCGGCGGGAATGGCAGTTTACAACAGACACACGCGCCAGCCTGACCGACCCGTTGGCGCGTGTGCTTGTCTTGAAGGAACTCACCCGTGTCTGACCGTATTCCCACCCGCACCATCGCCATTGCCAACCAGAAAGGCGGTGTCGGCAAGACCACAACCGCCATCAATCTGGCCGCAGCTTTGTCCGAGCGTGGGATGAAAACCTTGCTGATCGACCTTGATCCGCAGGGCAATGCATCGACCGGGATGGGCATGCAACAGGAACAGCGCCGCTTTACCACCTATGACCTGATCCTGGGCGACAGTACCTCGCGCACTCCGTTCATGCAGACCGAACAGCCGAATCTCTGGATCGTTCCGGCCACGACTGACCTGTCATCGGCCGATATCGAACTGATGTCACGTGCGCGCAGATCCTATCTGTTGCAGGACGCCCTGCGCCAGCGCGCCATATCCGAAGCGCAGTTCGATTATATCCTGATCGATTGCCCGCCCTCGCTGAACCTGCTGACCGTCAACGCCATGGTCGCCGCGCATTCGGTTCTGGTGCCCTTGCAGGCGGAATTCTTCGCGCTCGAAGGGTTGTCGCAACTGCTGCTGACGGTCCGCAACCTGCGCGAATCGGCCAATTCGGCGCTGCGGATCGAAGGGGTCTTGCTGACCATGTATGACCGGCGCAACAATCTCGCCCAGCAGGTCGAGGCCGATGCCCGCGCGAATCTGGGCGATATGGTCTTTGACACGGTCATTCCCCGCAATGTCCGGCTGAGTGAGGCGCCGTCCTACGCCATGCCGGTGCTGCAATATGACCCCCAGTCAAAAGGCGCCGAGGCTTATCGCGACCTGGCATCCGAGCTGATGCAGAAACATAACCGGACCAGCAAAGAGAGGGTCGTGCCATGAGCGAACGCAAACCGGAACGCCGTGGCCTGGGCCGCGGCCTGTCGGCCCTCATGGCCGAAGTGACCCCCCCGGTGGAAGAGGGCGGGGCAGAAGATCGCGGTCGCACCCAGCGCCTGCCGATCGAGCAGTTGCGCCCCAATCCGGACCAGCCGCGTCGGCATTTTGACGAGACTGCGCTGGCGGAACTCGCGGCGTCTATCCGCGAGAAAGGGGTGATTCAGCCGCTGATCGTGCGCCCCAAGGATGACATGTTCGAGATCGTCGCCGGTGAGCGCCGCTGGCGCGCCGCGCAGCGTGCGCAGGTGCATGATGTGCCTGTCGTGATCCGCGAATTTTCCGATACCGAAGTTCTGGAAATCGCGATTATCGAGAATATTCAACGCACTGACCTGAATCCGATAGAGGAGGCGATGGGCTATCGCGCCCTGATCGAGCGGTTTGGCCATACGCAGGAAAAGCTGTCGGAAGCGATGGGCAAAAGCCGTTCGCATATCGCCAATCTGATGCGCCTGCTCAGCCTGCCCGATGACATCCAGACCATGCTGCGCGAGGGGCGGTTGACCGCAGGGCATGCGCGCGCGCTGATCACGGCAGCCGATCCGTCGCCACTGGCGCGCAAGGTCGTGCAGGAGGGGCTGTCGGTCCGCCAGACCGAGGCGCTGCTGAAAGCCCCGCAATCTGCGCCCAAACCGCGCAAGCGCGGCAAGGATTCCGACACCAAGGGGCTGGAGGATGACCTGTCCGCCGTTCTGGGGATGAAGGTCAGCATCGATTATCAGGGCGGGGGCAAGGGCACGCTGACGGTCAATTACCGGTCAATCGAACAGCTTGACCGCTTGTGCAGCATTCTGGGGACGCCGGTCAGTCAACGAGATATCGGAGTAGACCGTTAAGCACCGGGCGCCCTTGTCGCGTGGCGCGCAGATGCGTGGCATCGCGGTCAATCAGCCCGTCATCCTGCAACTCACGAATGCGCTGATCGGGCAGGGGTTTGCCGGCCAGCGCAGCATAGCGCCCCATATCTATACCTTCTGACAGGCGCAGACACATCATCAGGTATTCCATCGCCTGTTCATCGCGGGGCACGCCCTCGCGCGGCAATTCGCCATGTCCCGCTTGCGCCACCTGATCCAGCCAGCGCTGCGGGTCGCGCGGGGTCTGGGTTGCCAGCCGCGTGCCGCCCAGTGTCAGCCGCCCATGCGCGCCGGGGCCGATACCCGCATAATCGCCGCCGCGCCAGTAGATCAGGTTGTGGCGTGATGCGGCTTCTGGCCCTGCATGGTTTGAGATTTCATAGGCAGGCATGCCGTGGGCTTCGCAAATATCCTGCGTCATCAGATACATATCGGCAGAGGCATCATCATCCGGTAGCCCCCGCAAGCCGCCCTTGGCGGCGCGCGCGCCAAAGGCTGTGCCCGGCTCTATCGTCAGTTGATAGAGCGACAGGTGATCGACAGCCATATCCAGCGCTGTCCGTAATTCGCGCGCCCATTCCGCGGGCGTCTGGTGCTGGCGGGCATAGATCAGGTCAAAACTAACCCGCGCAAAGGCGTCGCGCGCGATATCAAAGGCCGCGCGGGCGTCAGACACGGAATGCAGCCGCCCCAGACGGCGCAGATCACCGTCATTCAGCGCCTGAACGCCCATCGACACGCGGTTCACGCCCGCATCGGCATAGGCGCGGAAGCGCCCGGCCTCGACCGAGCCCGGATTGGCCTCGAGCGTGATCTCAATATCATTGGCCGGGGTCCAGCGGCTGGTGATCCGCTCGATCAGCGCGGCGACGAGATCCGGGTCCATCAGCGAGGGCGTGCCGCCGCCGAAAAACACGGTGTTGAGGATGCGGCCCTCGGTCTCGGTGGCGATGCGGTCGATTTCCGACAGATAGGCGCGGGCCCATTGGCGCTGGTCGATCCGGCCCCAGACATGGCTGTTGAAATCGCAATACGGGCATTTCGCTTGGCAGAAGGGCCAGTGGATATAGAGCCCGAAACCTGCGTTCTGCCAGTCCTCCACCCTTACGCGCCCCGCTTTTTTGAGTATTTTTGGCAAGATGAAAGCAGGGTCATGTGAAACA
>PWWF01000028.1 GCA_003561595.1 Paracoccaceae bacterium
CGTATATCCATGAGGGAGCGCATCAACGCGACCGTGGACACGGCACTCGCGGTCCACATCGCCGTTGCCAAACCATGATTCCATTTCGTGCAAAAGCCGTACCAGCTGCGCCAGGCGACGTAACGCCGGGTCGAGTTCTCCGCGGATGCGCTGTGCCAGTTCGTCGATGTCGAACATGACATACCCCTATTGAATCCGTGCAGCCCGGAATTGAACGGCACAAATCGGAATGTGCAGGAACTTGCCTGCCCGGTCGTTGACCAGGAATTCTGGAATTTTTCGCCAACGAAATCGGTCACAGGGTCACCGTCAGCTTTTCCTGCCAGCGCGGCACCGGATGAAGATATCTGCTTTGTCGCATCGCAGCTCAGCCGACAAAGGTCAGCACAGCTTGCCTGGTGGTCGCAGGAAAACCGGAAGCTTGCGAAGGCTACGACGCGCTTTTTTCTGAATTGCGTATGCCTGCACGCGCGGCCCGCACCGGTCCCCGGTCGAGCGGCCCCAGCATTTTCGCCCCCGTCAGCGGGAAGGGATCATCGCTTCCAGCTTGCCGTGCAGGTCATGCGCCATGCCGGATGATTCGACCGCCGATAGCTGAATATCCTGCCTTCACCGCCCTCGCTGTCGCCGTGGTGAGAGATTCATGTTCTCATATCGTAGTCGAGACAGGACTGGTTCGGCGACCCGTCAAGGCCGCGGCGACGGGTTCCAGGCATTTAGTCCGTGCCCGCACGCAGACCTTTCACCTGTGTGCTGTTGATCAAATACCCACCCTGCAGGACCAGCAGCATTTCACCAGCGTCGCTGCGAGCTTCCTCGACCCTGGAATAGGCCAGCACCGGATGCGCCCCCAATGACTGACCACCTCGAAATCCCTCGACTTCGATAAGGTAGTGTCCGTTGGGCAATTGGTCCTCCACATGTATGGGCAGACCGAATTTGATCTCGGTGGCCTGCGGATCGACAGGGCGGCGCTGTATTTCCCGCCCATCCTCATCGCGCACGATCAGTTCTGCTGTGTCGGCCCCGGGCATCTCGGGCGGGATCAGGCGGCGCTCGGTGCCGTCCAGATAGACGGGTGCTGTGCTCAACACCTCGCGTCCGACCCAGGTCGCCATCTCGGCCATGCCCATCCGGCTGCCCAGTTGCGCGAGCAATTCATTGGTCATGACCTGCTGTTCCACCCCGGAGAAGGTGGCAAGTTGCACGGCGTAATCGGATGCCTCTATCGGCTCCAGCGGGTTCTGGTTCTGCATCTGCACAGTCAACATACGTAGAAATGTCTGGAAATCCGAAGAGATAGCGCCCCCGGCGCCGGATGAAACTGGCGGGTTGATCGATAAACGCGACGTATTGGTCGCAAGGTTGGGGTCAAGATTCATATCGTGTCCTCTCGCTGGGGTCGACAAACGGGTCAGCGGCAATTGGTCTGCCGGGAAAGGCCCCTGTGTAAGGTTGCTCCTACACAAACACCGGAAGATTGTGATGCGCCGCGCGCGACATTCCGCCCGATCACACCTGGCGCCCTGCGGCCGCATCGCACATGGATGTCGCGACTCGATAACCGCCAGCGGCCCATGGCTTGCAACGAGGTCAACTGGTGTCTTTCAGCCCAGATCGGCAGCAACGATGCCTTCGTGCACAACTCTGCCACATCCGGCACCGCGCGTGGCGCAAACTTGTCGTAAGGTGGGTGTGAACCCACCCTACTCTCGGCCTGTCCGGCCTCGTGGCTCTCAAGCAAGGCCACGCGGGCCTGAGCAGAGCGAAGCGCGACGACCCCACCAGCCGTATTCGTAACGCGTCCTGTCATCACACGGTCGCGCTTCCATACGCTCCGACCTCGCATTTCTGATACAATCTCGCACCAGACCCGCCCACGCCCCCTGAAAGCCTGAAGGGAAATGGCGACGCGGGAACAACCTGACCCTCTTCGGTTACCACGCGCAAGGACGGGCGGTCTTTCGAAACGCCACAGCGCCCTGCTCTTGGAATGCCGAAAACCCAACTGAGCATGTCCGCGCTGACTGCCTTTGCGAGCAAGTAGTGAACGCATACGATCAATATTCAACCGCAAGCCTAACACCGCAGGTCCAGCTTTGCATCCGAGGCCCCCTTGTGCGGCACTGAGGGCAGTTCCATGCTTGGCTCGGATGCTGGGGAGGCCTCGGCTGAGTGTAACCGCTCGTCGTCCCTTTCATCGCTCTCCGCGCCCCTGTCTTCCCCAAAGCGCAGATCCAGCCCATCAAATCCCAGATCGGAAAGCTCGCGCATCAACGCGCCTGAATTGCGCCGCAGCAACTCCATCGTCTCTGCCCGCTCGCAGGTCACGACAACCTGCAATCCGCTTTCTGTGGCCGACAGCATGATTCGAAGGCGACCCAGTTCCGCCGGGGCGAGCTGAAGATGGACGATGCGCTGATCGGCATGCCTGACTGCCTCGATGATCTGCAAACATGCAGGCGCGAGCGGTGTTCCGCCAGGCGTGACCGGTGGCGCCAGGACCGATGAGTCACTGCGTGACACCGTGCTATGAATTTGCGCAACCGCATTCACTTCGCGTTCCACCCGCAGGGCGTCTGCGTCCCGACTCACGCTGTCCGGCACCCGGACCGCATGGGTTGCGTACGGGGCAGACACAGTAACCGCGGGCCGAGGGAACGCTGCTGCGCGCGTTTCAGTTGTCGGGCTACGCCAGAGTACATCTGTGCTCCGCATCACCGGTTTTGCGCCCGCTTTCTCGAGCGGCAGCAGGCTTTCACCACGTGCGGCACCCGCCATGACGGACATCTGCGCTGCGCCAAGCGAACCAGGATGAGTCATCTGCGCCGCGGCGTCGCGCCGCTCCGACGGCGCCGTCATCTCGGTGCCCCCGGCGGATATCTGTGCAATCGCAGCCAGGTTCATATGACCCGGCGACATGGCACGCGTGTCCGCGCGCACGCTCTTGCTGTCGTCAACCCGATGGGCCTTCACGCTTTCAGCCTCTCGTGGCGGCGCATCCCTTGTCGCAGTCACCGCCCCGTTCCGCGATTGGGTCGCGCCCGGGGACACCTCGCCCGCGCCGGATCGCAATTCAGCGCGCGGCGCAAGTCGCTGCCCATCCTTGGCTTCACGGCCCGATGCGATACTGCCCGGAAGCGGCGCCGCGCCTCGAGCGCGCGGGTCCTGAGCAACCGGCTGACCGCGATGATCTGCGCCCAATTTTGTGTGCGCGGTATCCTGCCCGGCCTTCGCATCCATGTCTGATACGCCCCTACCCGCCACCGAGGCTGCGACATTCGCGTGCGCCGTCGC
>PWWF01000125.1 GCA_003561595.1 Paracoccaceae bacterium
CGAACATCTCAAGGCGCTGGCCTTCATCTCGCGCACCCTGCGCAACCCCCATATCTGCGAGAAGCTGCGCGCCAATGATGACCCGGCCAAGCTGCACGCCATCCTCAGCGCGCCCGAGGCCAACAAGGCCGCCTGACCCGGCCCAAAGGCCCTTGAACGCAAGCGCAACCGCACCCCCTGCCCTTTCATCTTTGCAAAAATATCCAAATACCCCGCCTGCCCCGGATCGCTGCGGTGGCGGCTTTCAGCGCGCCCGATCGCCAAAGCCCAGGCGCAGGTAATCCTCCGCATAGGCCGTGCGGCAGGCTGTATCGAGCGCCGGATCATGGATCGCCGCCAGATCCAGCGGCAGATCGCTCGGGCCATCTGCAAATTCGGGCAGCTCCTGCCCCAGTTCCCGGCCCAGCGCGGGCAAGTCCTCGGCCAGCCGTTCGGCCCGGATCAGACGGTGGGGCGGGCATTGCGTCACGATGGCCTCGATCAGGCGCGACTGGCTGGCCCAGATGGCGCGGGTGGGCAGCGCGGTCTGCCCGGCCAGATTGGCCTGCACGAAATGCAGATAGCCCAGAAACCCCGCCCGATGTTCGGCATCCGCCCAGCCGCGCGCCTCTGCCGCATTCCTGGGCAGGCTGACGCCATGCACGCGCTCGATAAAAGCGCGCACATTGACGCGCTTGCCCAAGACGATCTGGCGCACAAATGTCTCATGCGCGCGATCCAGCGGGTGGCGCAACACGCTGAAGGCCACGCGCTGCGGATGCGCCGCCTGCCAGTCGCGCCAGCCGCGCGGGGTGAAATCGCGCAGCAGCGCGTCCGGGTCCACCCCGTCGATCTGCGCCATCCAGGCATGGATCGCACGGTCATTCCCGCCGGGAATGGGCGCATGGACCAGTGGCGTGCGCGCGCAGGCCCGGAACGCGCCGATGGGCGGGGATTGGCGGGGCTCGAAATTGGGGGTGCGGGACAGGTTGAACCGGTCCAGCCGGGCGATCCCGTCACTGACCGCCTCGGGGTTGAGCAGCTTTTCGTCCAGCGGCTCGGGGTTCTGGCGCTTCATCTTGCGCGGGGCCTGCTCAATCCGCTCGGCCAGCCCCAGCCAGCCTGCCAGACCGTTGATGATATCCAGATCCTTGATATCCTCATACCCGATATAGAATGCCGTCTGCCCCGTGGTCTGCAGCACCCGCTGCACGCGGGTCTGAAAGCCCTGCAATTCGGCGACATGTTCGGCAAATTCCACCGGGTCGAACACCACCTGCGCCGCGCGCTTGTTCTTCACATCGCCCAGCCGCCATTGCTGCGTTTCGCGCGCGATCTTCAAAGAGACATAGGATTCCAGCGGATTGCGCGTCAGCACGATCTTGGCGCAGCGCGGGTCTGCCATGAAACGGTCGAACACGCGCGGGTCGTGATCGTGGAAATAGCGAAACCCGTTCAGCCCCGGCTGATCCGCGATCAGCGCCAGCAGCGCCAGCGGGTCGGCATCGCGCGCTGCGCGCGTCACCCCGTATAGCGCATCGATCTTGGGATAGGCGACAAAGGCGGGGTTGAACACTTCGCCTTCGCAGGACAGCCCGTCAAAGCTGTTCAGATACGCCTCGAGCAGGTTCGAGCCCGTGCGCATCTCGGCCAGCACCACGAAATAATCAAACTGCGCCATGCGCATCGCCTCCTGCCCGCTCAGGGCTGATAATCCTTCAGGATCTGCGGGGGCAGACCCTTGTTGCGCAGGCCCAGCAGCCAGTCGTCAAACCCCTCTCGCGGGCGCAGGGCCGGATAGCCATGGGCCTGCAGCCCTGCCGTGCCGCCCAGGTGCGTCACAATCTCTTCCAGCCGGGGGTTGGGGGCGGCCAGCACCTCGCCCAGCGACCAGACGCGCACCCGCGCCTGCGCCCAGCGCGAGGCCATCATCCCCAGCCAGTCCTGTTCGCGCCGTTGCAGCGCCCCGGCATGGGCCAGCAGATCCTCTGATTGCGCCTCACCCCGCCACAGCGGCAGCAGCCACGCGCCGCGGATCACGGCCAGCGTGGCGTTGGGGTCATAGGTCATGAAATCGATCATCTCATGGCCCAGAGTGTCCTCGGGGCCGAAGCTGAAGGCCTGCACCTCGCCCCGCGTGGACCACAAGAGATTGGTCAGGAACATGCGCGGGTTGTAATCGCGCAGCTTGGCCGAGGCGCTGAGCGCGCCATGCCAGACCTGCGCCCCGCCATGAAACTGCACGCGCCCCGGTGCATAAAGATGCCCATGCGGGCGCAGCCCCGTGACCTGCCCCAGCCAATAGTCGAAATTCTCGAACACCTGGTCAAAGCCCGCAAATCCCACATAGGGGCCCGCGCTGCGCGCGGCACCGGTCTCATTGATATCGGGAAAGCGGCTTTGCATGTAAAGCCCCGCGCGCCCCTCGGTCCGCTGGCGTTCGGCCAGTTCGAAATAGCGGTCGATCTTGGCGGGCTCTGCGGCCACCGCAGGCAGTCGGGCGGGCTGGTCGGACAGAAAGAAATCATACAGACCATCCGCCCCCGGCCAGATCTTGCGCGCCATCAGGCAATCGGACCGGCGCAGCAGGTTCAGATGGTCGTCATAGAACAGGTTGGGCCGCCCGTTGCGGTCGAATTTCACCAGCGTCAGCGAGCGGCTTTCAATCTCGCGCGCATGCTGGCGCACCAGCGTCTGGAAATAGGATTCGTCCGGAATCCAGTTGCGGCGGAAATACCGCTCATATCGTGCGCGTTTGGGGTGGGTCAGGATCGCCTGCAGCGTGGCGCGGGTCAGGCACCACCATTGCGACCCCATATGCGGCGCCAGCGGGCGCGGGATCTCGCGGCGGATACGCAAGCGGCGCTGCCAGTCCACCGCGCGGTCGAACAGCCAGCGCTGACTGCGCCAGTTGAACGGGAAATACAGGGTAAAGCGTTCTTCGGACAGCCCGCCCATGATCCATGTCGCATGATCAATCGCGACGGATTCGATGAAATCGGTGTCGGGGCGGGCGGCAAGCATCTCCTCCATCTGCGCGACCGGGCGCAGGGGCAGGCAGGCGCCCGAACTCAGCAGCACATGATTGACCGCCGGGAACTCGTCCAGCAACAGCGCGGCCGCATCCTGCGACGCGCGCACGATGTTCCATGACCCCCACGGGCAGCGGTAGCGCGGGCCGAAGCGCAGCAACTCCTGCGGCCCCAATGCCTCGCGCAGGGCTGTCACCTCGCGCTCCGGCACGGCCCTGTCGAGATGGATCACCACCGGGCAGCCCGCCTGCATCCAGAAGCGCGCGACCTGTTCCGCGCGGTCC
>PWWF01000052.1 GCA_003561595.1 Paracoccaceae bacterium
CGGGCCTCATGACGCGTTTCGGGATCGAGGAAGTTTACGGCATGCACAACCGCCCCGGCCACCCGCTGGGCGAGTTCAATATCCGTGCAGGCGCGTTCTATGCCGCCTGCGACGAATTCCGCATCACGGTCGAGGGGCGGGGCGGTCATGCTGCCAAACCCCACGCCACCTTTGATCCGACCGTGACCACCAGCCATCTGATCCTGGCGCTTCAGACGATCGCCAGCCGCAATGCGGACCCGACGGAGAATATCGTGCTGTCCGTCTGCGGCGTGCGCAGCGAAGCGCAGGCGTTCAATGTCATCCCCCAGCGGGTGGAGCTGCGCGGCACGATCCGCACCCATGATGCCGCCCTGCGCACGCTCGTTGCCGAACGGCTGCACGCGATCTGCGAGGCGACTTGCGCGGCCCATGGCGCGCGCGCCGAGGTCGAGTTTGTCGAGGGCTACCCGGTCATGATCAACCATGCGGCCCAGACCGAAATCGCGCGGCAGGTGGCCCAGGATGTGTCGGGCCAGTGCCAGGAGGCGGGCTATAACATGGGCGGCGAGGATTTCTCCTACATGCTCGAGGAACGCCCCGGCGCCTATATCGTGCTGGGCGCAGGCCCCGGCGCGGGCCTGCACCACCCGGAATATGATTTCAACGACGAGATCATCCCCTATGGCTGCAGCTGGTATGTCGGCATGGCCGAGACGCGCCTGCCGCTTTAGGGCGTAGACCCATAAACCAGCCACCACCGGTTTGGCAGACTTGGACTGTGGGCAGGAGCAAAGGCGCAGGAATAGTGGCGCTATTTCAAGCCTTTGCAACGAACCCACGGGCCAAGTCCGCCAAATCCGAAGGACGGCATTTCCGCTGCATATCAGGGGCCCGTGCCGCTTGAAAAGGGAGCCACCCTGTCCGGCGCGTCCCAAACCCCTGATATTTTGCGGAAATGCCGCCGGAGGCGGCTGGTTTATGGGTCTACGCCCTAACCTGTGACATGCTGTGCGATCCGCGCGGCCCGAAAGATATCAATTCGTTACGCCAGAAAGGTGAGGCAGGCGCATTGAGGCTTGACTCCTGACCGGGGCCAATGTCCATTTGGCTCATGGGACTTATGGCGCGCGGTTATCCGTCGCGTCACTAGCCCGGTATGCTGCCACTCTTGAGCAGCGTCTAACACGGAGGATACCATGAACAAGAAGCTTGCAACCAGCGTGCTGGCGCTTGGCACGATGATCGGGTCGGGTGCGATGGCGCAGGAGACCTTCATCTCCATCGGCACCGGTGGCGTGACGGGCGTCTATTACCCGGCCGGCGGCGCGATTTGCCGTCTGGTCAACCGCGACCGCGCCGAGCACGGAATCCGCTGCGGCGTGGAATCGACCGGCGGGTCGATCTTCAATCTGAACGCCATCCGCTCTGGTGAACTGGAATTCGGCGTTGCGCAGTCGGACTGGCAGTATCACGCTTTCAACGGCACATCCCGGTTCGAGGAAGATGGCGCATTTGAAGGTCTGCGTGCGATGTTCTCGCTGCACCCTGAACCTTTCACCGTCGTCGCACGCGCGGATTCCGGGATCACAAGTTTCGACGACCTGGAAGGGATGCGGGTGAATATTGGCAACCCCGGTTCCGGCCAGCGCGGCACGATGGATGTGGTGATGGACGCCATGGGCTGGACCACCGACACGTTCAGCCAGGCGACCGAACTGCCGCCCGCCGAACAGTCGTTGGCCCTGTGCGACAACAATGTCGATGCCATCGTCTATACGGTGGGCCACCCCTCGGGCGCGATTCAGGAAGCGACCACCGCCTGTGACACTGTGCTGGTGAATGTGGACAATGATGCGATCCGCGCGCTGGTCGATGACCGCGATTATTACCGCATGGCCACCATCCCCGGTGGCATGTATCGCGGCACCGACGAGGACGTGACCACCTTTGGTGTGGGTGCAACCTTTGTCAGCTCTGACGCGGTCAGCGAAGAGGTTGCCTATCAGGTCGCCCGCGCCATTTTCGAGAATCTGGACCAGTTCACCAGCCTGCACCCGGCGCTGGAAAACCTGGACCCCACGGAAATGGCCAGTGACGGCCTGTCGGCCCCGCTGCATGACGGTGCCGAGCGGTATTTCCGCGAAGCAGGCCTGATCGACTGATCCTGCCCTGACACGCTCTGGTCATGCGGCGCCTGTGGCGCCGCATGACCACACCCAAGGCATCAGCAAGGATGCCCATAAAAACACAGACATGACAGGGGGACAGCGCATGGCATCTGCGCAAAAGCCGGCAGGCCGTCAATTCTCGGATGATGAATTGCAGGATCTGGTCGCCAGCACGGATTCCGGTGGCCGCGACCCGCAGAACCGCCTTGTTGCCCTGCTGATCGCCACTGTCGCGTTTCTGTGGTCGGCCTTTCAGATCTGGATCGCGGACCCGCAATTCGCGCTGGCGCGCTATATTCCGGGGGTCGAGATCATCGGGTCGGACCGGACGCGCCCGCTGCACCTGACCTTTGCGCTGTTTCTGGCGTTTCTCGCCTATCCGGCCTTCAAATCCTCGCCGCGCCGATACATCCCCTGGTATGACTGGGTGCTGGCAATCGTCGCCTCTGGCTGCGCGTTCTACATCTTCTGGTTCGCGCGTCTGATATCCGACACAGCGCGGCAGGGCCGTCTGATCCGGTGGGAAACGGCGGATACGGCGATTCTGAACAATTTCGAATGGCTGTTCGGCCCCACGATCTTTCCGCAGGTGATCATCGGCAGCATCGGGCTGCTCTTGCTGCTGGAGGCGTCGCGCCGCGCGCTGGGGCCTGCGCTGACCATCGTGGGCAGCATCTTTCTGGCCTATAGCTATTTCGGGCAGGGCTGGCTGATCCCTGATCTGATCGCGCATGAGGGCCGCAGCTTCAACGGCATCATCAACACGCAATGGCTGTCCACCGAAGGGGTGTTCGGCATCCCGCTGGGCGTGTCCACGGCTTTCGTGTTCCTGTTCGTTCTGTTCGGCGCGCTTTTGGACAAGGCGGGCGCGGGCAATTACTTCATCAAACTGGCATTCGCCGGGCTGGGGCATCTGCGCGGCGGCCCGGCCAAGGCGGCTGTCGTGGGTTCGGGCGCGACGGGGCTGATCTCGGGCTCTTCCATCGCGAATGTGGTCACGACCGGGACCTTTACCATCCCGCTGATGAAGCGGGTGGGCTTTACCAGTGAAAAGGCCGGCGCGGTCGAGGTGTCCTCCTCGGTCAATGGCCAGATCATGCCGCCCGTGATGGGGGCC
>PWWF01000088.1 GCA_003561595.1 Paracoccaceae bacterium
GATCAAGACCCGGCTGGCGTGAGACCCTGCGCAGGCTCTGGCCTTGCGTGGAAATGCGCTAGTTGATCCGATTGCAGCAATCGCAGGAGGATCAGATGTTTGCGCGCCCTCTTTCCCTGACCTTGGCAGCCCTTGTTCTGCCCACCACCCCCGTATTCGCCGAGACATTCGAATACGTGATCGGCGAAGCCGTCTATGAAGGCTATATCGCCCGCCCCGACGGCGAGGCGCAGGGCACTGTGCTGATCGTGCATGACTGGGACGGCGTGAATGATCACGAGATCGCCCGCGCAGAGGCCTTGGCCGCCGACGGCTATGGGGGCATCGCGCTCGATCTGTTCGGGCGGGACGCCGTGCTTGAAGAAATGTCGGATTTCCAGCGCGAAACCGGCGCGCTTTATGCCGACCGCGTTGAATTCCGCGCGCGGATCGCAGGCAGTATAGAGGCCGCAGCGGGCCTGGAGGATGTGCCCGCACAGATGGTGCTGACCGGCTATTGCTTTGGCGGGGCCGCCGCGCTGGAAGCCGCGCGCGCGGGCATGGATCTCGCGGGGTTCGTCAGCTTTCATGGTGGGCTGGAAACCCCAGAAGGGCAGGATTACAGCGCGACCTCTGCCCCGGTGCTGGTGCTGCACGGCTCGGCCGATCCGGTGTCCGGCATGGCGGAACTGGCCGCGCTGATGGATGAGTTGCACGAGGCTGAAGTGCCGCATGGCGCGCGCATCTTCGGCAGCGCGCGCCATTCCTTCACGGTCGAAGGCTCGCGCGACTGGGACGCAGAGGCCAATGCCGGGGCCGAAGCCGCGCTGCTGGAGTTCCTCTCAGCACAATTCTGATATGCCCTCGCCCATGCAAGGCATGGGCAGCGCCCGCGAAGCGTGCAAGGGCGGGTGGGTGGGCACGGTGAGCGGGCGCTTTTCTCGCCCGACAAGCAGCGCTCAGACCGAATACCGCGCCTCGGCCTGCGAATCCTGTCG
Organism: Paracoccaceae bacterium; assembly: GCA_003561595.1. Taxonomy (GTDB): domain Bacteria; phylum Pseudomonadota; class Alphaproteobacteria; order Rhodobacterales; family Rhodobacteraceae; genus Roseinatronobacter. The sequence goes on from PWWF01000088.1 coordinate 978, forward strand.
CAACCGCGTCTCGAATGCGCGTGAGATGTGATCCTTCAGCGCCAGATAGGCCGCATCCCCGTCGCTTGCGGCAATCGCCTCGACGATCGCATCATGCTCGGCGATCGTCTGCACCCCGCGCCCCTCGAATGAAATCGAGGTATTCGCCAGCAGCGCCATCGAGCGATGCACGAGATCAAGCTGCTGGACCAGATACCGGTTATGCGAGGCCAGATGGATCTGCCGGTGAAAGCGTTTGTTCGCCCGGCTCAGCGCGGGCGGGTCATCGACAAGCTGGCGGTCCTCCTCGACCATGGCGCGCAACAGTCTCACCTCTTCCTGTGTCGCATGACGCGCCGCCAGCCGCGCCGCCAGCCCTTCCAGTTCCGAACGCACACAATACAGCTCTGCCAACTGGTTGTGATCGAGCGAGGCCACGATCAGCGACCGGCCGTCTCGCGTCAGCAGGGACTGCGTTTCCAGCCGTTGCAGCGCCTCGCGGATCGGGGTGCGGGAGACACCGAACCGCTCGGCCAGCTCCGATTCCACCAACCGGTCACCGGGTTTGTAGAGCCCTGTGTCAATCGCCTCGAGAATCAGCGTATAGGCGTCTTTCAGCGGGCGGGTTTCGGCCATGGGTCTTCCGTCTTGTTATGCATCCCCCGAAACAAAGCCGGGATAGGCCGGTTTGGCAAGCCTCTATCCTTGCGCCTGAACCTGGCACGCCGCTAGAGTGCCGCCATGCCTGCAGAGTTCTTCACCTCCACGCGTGTCTGGGTGTTCGATCTGGACAACACGCTCTACCCGCCCGAAATGCGCCTGTTCGACCAGATCGAGCAGCGCATGATCGCCTATGTCATGACCGCCCTTGGCGTCACCGCGCCCGAGGCCAATCGCCTGCGCGCACAATACTGGGCCGAATACGGCACCACGCTGGCCGGGCTGATGCGGCTGCATGATATCGACCCCGTCCCCTATATGGAGGAGGTGCATGATATCGACTTCTCCGTGCTCAGCCCCGACCCGGAGCTGCGCGCCCGCCTGCGTGACCTGCCGGGACGGCGCATCGTCTATACCAACGGGTCCGAGGGGTATGCCCGGCGCGTGATTGCGGCGCGCGGGCTGGATGGGCTGTTTGACGCTGTTTACGGTGTCGAACATGCCGGCTACCGCCCCAAGCCCGAGGCCGACGCCTTTGCCCAGGTCTTCGGGCGCGACGGGCTGGACCCGGCGCGCGCCGCGATGTTCGAGGATGACCCCCGCAATCTGGCCGTGCCCCATGCGATGGGGCTGCGCACGGTCCATGTCGCCCCTGCCCCGCATGAGGCCCCGCATATCCACCACCACACGGATGATCTGGGCGGCTTTCTGGCGCGGGTGCTGCGGTAACAGGTGTTTGGGGAAAGCTCACATGACTGGGTGTTCACCGCCCTCTGGCAGTGAATTAAGCGCCTGCGGACAAGATGCTTTTGTCGTGTCCAGCCACGACCCCACGACGCTGAGTGCCCCTTGCCACCCCCATTGACGGGAAGATTCAGGGCCGCTCAGCGTCGTTCCCTCAATACCCCTTGCGCGCCGACCGGTCCCCGGACAGCGCCCCCTGCCGCCGCTCCACCAGCAGCTCGATCGCGTCGGCCAGATGCTCGCGGTCGATATTGTTGTCGCCGCGCGCCACGCGGATTTTGTGGGCCTCGATCATCACATCGGAATGGCGGCAACCTTCGGGCGGCTCGAACCGGTAGCTGGCCAGCTCGATCCGCAGCCCGAGCGGGTCGCGGAAATAGATCGAATCCATGAACCCCCGGTCTACCGGCCCCGAATGCGATACGCCACGCGCATCCAGCCGCCCCGCCACCTGCCAGAATGTCGCCTGACTGACATTCAGCGCCAGATGATGCAGCGACCCCGTATCCTCGGGCACCGGATTGGCGGCGGCTTTGCGGTTCTCATTGGTGAAAACGGTGATCAGCCGCCCGTCGCCCGGGTCGAAATACAGATGCCCGTCATCGGGATTGTCGAGATTGGGCTGATCAAAGATGAAGGGCATGCCCAGCACCCCTTCCCAGAAATCGATCGATGTCTGGCGGTCCGCCCCGATCAGCGTGATGTGATGCACGCCCTGTGTCTGAATTTTCCTGATCTCGGTCGTGTTGGTCATGTGGTCCTGGCCTCCTGCCATCGGATTCTGTTGCTGCAGGTCGGGGGCGGGTTGCAGAACGGGTGATATGGCGCTCCCGCATGTCCCGCGCGCTCCCCCTTGCGTGAGATACGCGGATCAGAATGGCGTATGCGCGCATGAAGTCAACGCTGACAGGGCGTCCAGGTCAGAGCGTTGCCGCACACCCCCTGCGCGCCCCTGTCCCATTGCGCGCGCGCGTGCGCACGCTAGTATCGCGCTTGCTGCGGCAGATGGGGGAAGAAATGCGCAAGCGCCATGACATCATCATCTCGGGCGGCGGTATCGCGGGGCTAAGCGCAGCGGCGGCCTTTGGCAGTGCCGGGTACGATGTGCTTTGCGTGGATCCTTCGCCGCCCATCATGGCAGAGGGCGATCCCGCATCAGACCTGCGGACAACCGCATTTCTGCAACCCTCAGTCGATCTGCTGGAAGCGGCAGGGCTGTGGCAACGGTTCACGCCCCATGCCACGCCGCTGCAGGTGATGCGCATTGTCGATGCGGGCGGGGAGGTGCCAGAGCCGCGCGTCAGCCATGATTTCGATGCCGCCGATATCTCTGACCAGCCCTTTGGCTGGAACCTGCCCAACTGGCTTTTGCGCCGCGAATGTGTCGCACGGCTTGGAGCGTTGGACAACGTCACTTTCCGCCCCGGCATCGGCACCGCCCGCGTGCTGACCCGCGAAAGCGAGGCGCTGGTCACCCTGTCGGATGGCAGCCGGGCCAGCGCGCGGCTGCTGATCGCGGCGGATGGGCGCGCGTCACCTGTGCGTCAGGCGCTGGGGATCGGGGTGCGCACCACGCGCTTCGGGCAGAAGGCGCTGGCCTTTGCCGTCACCCACCCGGTCGCGCATGACAATGTCTCGACCGAGATTCACCGCTCGGGCGGTCCATTTACCTTCGTGCCGCTGCCCGACCGCGATGGTCAGCCATGTTCGGCCATCGTCTGGATGGAGACGGGACCAGAGGCGCAGCGCCTTGCCACACTGCCCGAAGCGGCGTTCGAGGCAGAGATGACAGAGCGTTCTGCCGGGCTGTTCGGGCCACTCACACTCGCCTCGCGTCGGACGATCTGGCCGATCATCAGCCAGATAGCCGACCAGTTTTATGGCGTGCGCACGGCCCTGGTGGCCGAGGCTGCGCATGTCGTCCCGCCCATCGGCGCGCAGGGGCTGAACATGTCGCTTGCCGATATCGCAGCACTACTGGACCTTGCCACGCCCGAGGCTCTCGGCAGCCCCGAGATGCTGCGCGCCTATCACCGGCGGCGCTATCCCGATGTCGCGCTGCGCGTGGCAGGCGTGGGGGCGCTGAACCGCGCCTCGATGCTGGCCGCGCGACCGTTGCGCGATGCGCGGGCGCTGGCGCTGAACGCGCTTTATACCGCCGCACCCGTGCGGCGGGCGCTGATGCAACTCGGGATCGGGGTGCGCTAACGCGCGCGACTTGCGTCTCACCTGACAGAATACCTCGCCTGTGCATCAACAGTGTTGCGTCCGAATGCCTTCCGCGCTAATTTTAGAATAATTCTAAAGAGGAGCAGGCATGGCGGATCCAACCCTCTTTCTGGTGTTCATCGCCGCGCTGATAACGGCGCTGGCCACGGGGCTTGGCGCGCTGCCGCTTCTGGCGATGCGCAGCGTGTCACCGCGCGCGCTTGCCTATGGCAATGGTGTTGCAGCAGGGCTGATGCTGGCCGCGACATTCTCGCTGGTGGTCGAGGGGTTCGAGGTATCCGCCCCCCGCACGGTCCTTGGGCTGCTTCTGGGGCTGGTCGGGATCTGGCTGGCGAAACGCTATTTCGACAGCCGCGAGGGGATCAGCATCGCCAATGCCTCGGGCGCGGATGCGCTGAAGATCCTGCTGATCATGGGCGTGATGACTGTCCATTCCGCGGCCGAGGGCATTGGGGTCGGCGTGGCCTATGGCGGCGGGCGCGAGCTGGGCGATTTCATCACCATCGCGATTGCCCTGCACAATGTGCCTGAGGGGCTGGCCATCGCGCTGGTGATGGTGCCGCGCGGGGCCTCGGTCGGCAAGGCGGCGTGGTGGTCGATCCTGTCCTCGGCCCCGCAACCGCTGCTGGCGGTGCCGGCCTTCATGTTCGTGCTGGCTTTCGCGCCGGTTCTGCCCGTGGGGCTGGGACTGGCCGCAGGCGCGATGCTGTGGATGATCTTTTCCGAATTGCTGCCCGAAGCGGGCGAGGCTGCGGATCATTCCACCCTGGGCGTGATCGTGACGCTGGCCTTTACCTGCATGATGGGCGTGACGCTTCTGCTATAGGGATCGTCAAAGGGCATTGCGGGGTGTATCACACATAGTTGCGCCCCCCTGCGCCACATCCCGCCCACGCCCTCACAGCCCCCCCTTTACCATGCCCCCCCGCACAAACTATAAGGCGCGCAATCCCGCCATCACGGCGAGCACCGATCCCTTACCCGACAGGACATCTACATGAACTTCTTACCCAGCCTGTTCACGTCCGACATGGCGATCGATCTCGGCACGGCCAACACGCTGGTCTATGTCAAGGGGCGCGGGATCATCCTGAATGAACCTTCGGTGGTGGCCTATCATTCGAAGGACGGGCGCAAGGCGGTTCTGGCCGTAGGCGAGGATGCGAAACTGATGCTGGGCCGCACCCCCGGCAGCATCGAGGCGATCCGCCCCATGCGCGACGGGGTGATCGCGGATTTCGATGTGGCGGAAGAAATGATCAAGCATTTCATTCGCAAGGTGCATCGTAACACTGTGTTTTCGCGACCAAAAGTCATCGTCTGCGTGCCCTATGGTGCCACCCCGGTGGAAAAGCGCGCGATCCGGCAATCGGTGCTGTCCGCCGGTGCCCGGCGCGCGGGCCTGATCTCCGAACCCATCGCGGCGGCCATCGGCGCGGGCATGCCGATCACCGACCCCACGGGCAGCATGGTGGTCGATATCGGCGGCGGCACGACCGAAGTTGCGGTCCTGTCCCTGGGCGATATCGTCTATGCGCGCTCGGTCCGCGTGGGGGGGGACCGCATGGATGAGGCGATTGTCAGCTTCCTGCGCCGCAACCAGAACCTGCTGATCGGCGAATCGACCGCCGAAAAGATCAAATGCGCCATCGGCACCGCGCGGATGCCCGATGACGGGCGCGGCAAGTCGATGCTGGTGCGCGGGCGCGACCTGCTGAACGGGGTCCCGAAAGAGGCCGAGATCACGCAGGCGCAAGTGGCCGAGGCGCTGGCCGAGACCGTCACCACCATCTGCGAGGCGGTGATGATCGCGCTGGAAACCACACCGCCCGATCTGGCCGCCGATATCGTGGACCGGGGCGTCATGCTCACTGGTGGCAGCGCGCTTCTGGGTGAACTGGATCTGGCGCTGCGCGAACAGACGGGGCTGTCCATTTCCGTCGCGGATGAGGCGCTGAATTGCGTGGCCATCGGCACCGGCAAGGCGCTGGAATACGAAAAACAGCTCCGTCACGCGATCGATTACGAAAGCTGAAACGGCAATCGGCAGGGTATGAGACTTGGCCGCAGACCCGAAACAGGACCAGGATTTCATCCGCCCCATCCGCCGCGTGCTGGTGGGGGTGCTGGCGCTGTTTCTGCTGCTGACCTTTCTGGTCTGGCGGATCGACAGCCCACGGGTGGAGCAGTTCCGCATGGCCGTGATCGACCGGGTGGTGCCCTCGTTTGACTGGGTGATGCGCCCGGTCGCGCGCGGCGTTGCCATGGCCGAGAATTTCCGCTCCTACGCCCGGATCATCGAACAGAATCAGGAGTTGCGCCGCGAATTGCAACAGATGCGCGCCTGGCGCGAGGCGGCACTGCAGCTTGAGCAGCGCAATGCGCAACTTCTGGACCTCAATCAGGTGCGGCTTGACCCGCAACTGACGCATGTCACGGGCGTTGTCATGGCCGATAGCGGCTCACCCTTTCGCAAATCGGTGCTGTTGAATGTGGGCGCGCGCGACGGGGTGCAGGATGGCTGGGCGGTGATGGACGGGCTGGGGCTGGCCGGTCGCATTGCCGGGGTGGGAGAACGCACCGCGCGCGTGGTGCTGTTGAACGATACGACCAGCGCGCTGCCGGTCGTCATCCAGCCGTCGGGGCAGCGCGCGATGCTGATGGGCGATGCATCACCCTTTCCGCTGCTGGAATTCATCGAACAGCCCGATGAACTGCGCCCCGGTGACCGGGTGATCAGTTCGGATGATGGTGGGGTGTTTCCGGCGGGGCTCTTGGTGGGCGAGGTCGTGCAGACCCGTGATCGGCGGCTGCGTGTGCGCATTGCCGCCGATTACGGGCGGCTGGAATTCCTGCGCGTGCTGCGTTCGCGTCCGCAGGAACGGATTACCGACACTGGCGGGCTGATCGCGCCGCGCGGGCTGGATCTGTTGCCCGATGAGCCGCCGGAAGACGAAGAACTGATGGATCTCGACGCGCTGCCGCAAGCCGGACCCGCAGGCGATGGTTGAACGGCGCCAGACGAAGCGGCTGATGTATGTCGCCCTGTTTCTGGGACTGGCGGCGCTGGTCACTTTCTTCCGCCTGCTGCCTGTGGGTGGCTACGGGGTCGGGCCGGGGATGGAGGATGCCGATGACCTGGCCATCGGGTTCAGCCTGCGCGACCTGCCCGCGCCCGACATCCTGCTGTGCCTGACGCTTGCCTGGGTCGTGCGCCGCCCCGATCTGCTGCCTGCGCCGGTCATTGCAGGTTACTTCCTGCTGGAAGATATCCTGCTGCTGCGCCCGCCGGGGTTATGGGCGGCGCTGGTGCTCTTAGGCAGCGAATGGCTGCGCGGCCGCGTGGACCGGTTCCGCGCCAATGCCTTCTGGATGGAATACCTGATCGTGGCCCTGCTGATGTTTGCGATGTTTCTGGTCAATCGCGCCGTGCTCGCGATTGTGATGACCCCGCAGGTGCCGCTTGACTTGAGCTTTCTGCACTTTCTGGCCACAGTGGCGGCCTATCCGCTGGTCGTGGCAGTGTCGCATTATGTCTTTGGCCTGCGCAAACCGGCGACTGGCGAAGTGGATGCATTGGGGCAGCGCCTGTGAAGCGGAGCGAGCGCGAAAAGCAATTCAGCCAGCGCATGATCTCGCGTCGTGCGCTGATGTTGGGCGGGCTGCAGGTCGGTATTGCAGGCACGCTGATGTGGCGTCTGCGCGACATGCAGCTCAACCAGACCGAACAGTTCCACCTGCTGGCCGAAGAGAACCGCATCAACCTGCGGCTGCTGCCGCCTGTGCGCGGGCTGATCTACGACCGCAAGGGCGTGCTGATCGCGGGCAATGAACAGAATTACCGCGTCGTCATGAAACGCGATGACGCGGGCGATATCGATCTGGTGCTGGAGCGTCTGTCGCAGCTTATCCCGCTGAGTGATGAGGATATCGCGCGCGCGCGCCATGACATGCTGCGCAATCGCCCCTTTGTCCCTGTGACTGTGGCCGAGCGGCTGAGCTGGGAAGAGATCAGCCGCATCGCGGCCAATGCCCCTGCCCTGCCCGGTGTCACCCCCGAAATGGGGCTGTCGCGGCACTACCCGCTGGAGCATGACATGGCGCATGTGGTGGGCTATGTCGGCCCCGTCTCAGAGCGCGATCTGGCAGAACTGGAGGCCCCGGACCCGGTGCTGATGATCCCGCGCTTCCAGATCGGCAAGAGCGGTGTGGAACGCGTGCAGGAGAACCATCTGCGCGGGCGCGCAGGGTCGCAGCGGGTGGAGGTGAATGCCGTGGGCCGCGTGATGCGCGAGCTTGACCGGGTCGAGGGCTCGCCCGGCGGCAACCTGCATCTGACCATCGACGCGCGGTTGCAGAATTACGCGCTGGAACGCCTGCACGGGCATAGCGGCGCCGCCGTGGTGCTGGATGTGACCAATGGCGACATTCTGGCGCTGGCCTCGGGGCCCAGCTTCAACCCCAATCTGTTCGTGCGCGGCATCTCGACCAGCGATTTCAGCAGCCTCCTGGAAAACGAATTCCGCCCGCTGGTCAACAAGACCGTGCAGGGGCTGTATCCGCCGGGATCGACCTTCAAGATGGTGACGGCACTGGCCGCGCTGGAGGATTCCGTGACCGACGGGCAGGAACGCGTGTTCTGCCCCGGCCATATGGATATCTCGGGCCATCGCTTCCACTGCTGGCGCCGGGGCGGGCATGGGCGCGTCAACATGACCTCGGCGCTGTCGGAAAGCTGCGATGTCTATTTCTATGAGATGGCGCAGCGCTGCGGGATCGACAAGATCAACGCCATGGCCACACGGCTGGGGCTGGGGGTGCGGTATGAGCTGCCTATCACCTCGGTCTCGGCGGGGCTGAACCCGTCGCGCGACTGGAAACAACGCAACCGCAATGCGGCCTGGCGCGTGGGCGATACGGTCAATGCCTCTATCGGGCAAGGCTATGTGCTCACGTCTCCGCTGCAACTGGCCGTGATGACTGCGCGGCTGGCCACCAACAAGGCGGTGCTGCCGCGCCTGCTGCGCGACCCCACAGAGAGCGCCGAGCGCGTCGCCGCTGATCTGGACCTGCGCCCCGAATGGCTGCGACTGATCCGGCGCGGCATGAACGAGACCGTCAATGACCAGCGCGGCACGGCCTATTCCTCGCGCATCGTGGGCGAGGGGCAGGTCATGGCGGGCAAGACCGGCACCAGCCAGGTATTCTCGATCACCCGCGCCGAACGCGAGGCCGGTATCCGCCGGCAGGAGGATCTGCCCTGGAACCGCCGCAACCACGCGCTGTTCGTCGATTACGCGCCGATGGATGACCCGAAATATGCCGTCGCCGTGGTGATCGAACATGGTGGCGGCGGGTCATCGACCGCTGCGCCCATCGGGCGCGACATCACGCTGGCCGCGCTGCATGATGGCCAGGTGCCGCCGCTGGCCTCCTACCCCTCGCCGCAGCGCAACCGCATCCGCGCAGAGCAGGAAGAACTGGAAGAGCGCCTGCGCCAACCCGAGGCGCTGCGGATCAACCGCGCATGAGCTATCTGGAATACAACACCAAGCGCATGCCATCGGGCCTGTCCAAGGTCCTGTATCTGAACTGGCCGCTGGTCGCGCTTCTGACGCTGGTGGCGGGCTACGGCGTAGTGATGCTCTATTCCATCGCGGGCGGCAATGCACAGCCCTGGGCCGAACCGCAGGCGCGGCGCTTCGTATTCGGACTGGTGCTGATGTTCATCGTGGCCTTCATGCCCATCTGGATATGGCGCTCGGTCGCGGGCGTGGCCTATGTCGTCACGCTGCTGTTGCTGCTGGGGGTGGAATTTTTCGGCACGATCGGCATGGGCGCCAAGCGCTGGCTGGTCATCGGACCCGTGCGGATGCAGCCATCCGAACTGGCCAAGGTGACGACGATCATGGCGCTGGCCGCCTATTACGACCTGCTGGACATGAAAAAGGTGTCGCGCCCGCTCTGGGTGCTGCTGGCCGCGCTGATCGCGATCATTCCGGCGCTCCTGGTCCTGCGCCAACCCGATCTGGGCACGGCCATGCTGATCGCACTGGGCGGGGGTGTGGTGATCTTCGCCGCTGGCGTGCATTGGGGCTATTTCGCCGCGCTGATCGGAACAGCAACGGGGTTGGTCACACTGGTGCTGCAATCGCGCGGGACAGAGTGGCAGATATTGCAGAATTATCAGTATCGCCGCATCGACAGTTTCCTTGACCCCACGCTGGACCCGCTTGGCGCGGGTTATCACGTCAACCAGTCGATGATCGCGCTGGGATCGGGCGGCTGGTCGGGGCGCGGCTTCATGGAGGGGACGCAGGCGCGGCTGAACTTCCTGCCCGAGAAGCACACGGATTTCATTTTTACAACATTGGCCGAGGAATTCGGCTTTGTCGGCGCCTCTTCCTTGCTAATTCTCTACATGCTGGTGATCGGGGTCTGCCTGCTTTCGGCTTTCAACACGACCAACCGATTTGCGTCACTGGTGACATTGGGGATCGCAGGCACGTTCTTTCTGTATTTCGCCGTCAACATGGCGATGGTGATGGGGCTGGCGCCGGTCGTGGGCGTGCCGCTGCCGCTGGTGTCTTATGGCGGGTCGGCGATGATCGTTCTGATGTTCGGCTTCGGGCTGGTGCAATCGGCGCATATCCACCGGGCGCGGCTGCCCTCATGAGCCTGACGCTTCTTTTCGCCGCGGGCCCCGGCACGCTGGAGGAGTATCGCGCGCCCCTGCGTGCCGCGCTGCGCGATGAGGGGCTGGACGCAAAGCTGACCGACAGCGCAGCGCCTGAGAGCGTGGATTACATCATCTACGCCCCTGCAAGCCCGTTGCAGGATTTCACCCCCTTCACGCGCGCCAAGGCAGTGCTGTCCCTCTGGGCCGGGGTGGAGCGGATCGTGTCCAACCCGACCCTGACCCAGCCGCTGGCGCGGATGGTGGACCCCGCATTGACGCAGGGCATGGTCGATTATGTCTGCGGCCATGTGCTGCGCTATCATCTGGGGATGGATGCGCATATCACCGCCCGGCCCGGCGCGTGGGACGACGCGGTGCCGCCACTGGCATCCGAGCGCAACGTGACAGTGCTGGGGCTGGGCGCGCTGGGACAGGCCTGCGCGCGGGCACTGGCGGGGCTGGGCTTTGCGGTCACGGGCTGGTCATCAAGCCCGAAGGATATGGACGCGATCACCTGTGTGCATGGTGCGGACGGGTTAAAAGCCGCGCTGCAAGCCGCAGAGATTCTTGTGACATTGCTGCCCGACACACCGCAGACCGAGAACCTGCTGAATGCGCAAACGCTGGCACTATTGCCAAAGGGCGCGCGCGTCCTCAATCCGGGGCGCGGGACGCTGATCGATGATGCGGCACTGCTGGAGGCGCTTGACAGCGGGCAGATCGGCCATGCGACGCTGGATGTCTTTCGTTCCGAGCCCTTGCCCGAGAGCCACCCCTACTGGCACCACCCGGGCGTGACCGTGACGCCGCATATCGCGGCGGCCACGCGCGCCGACAGCGCGTCGCGCGTGCTGGCGCGCAACATCGCGCGGGTCGAGGCGGGAGAGCCCTTGTTGCATGAAGTTCCCCGCGCGCGCGGGTACTGAGGGAGAAAGCGCCCGCTCGGGGTCCCCACCCACCCGCCCATGACCCGCTCGCGGGCGCTTGCCGCTGCCTGCGGCAGCGGGAGATGCGCCA
>PWWF01000281.1 GCA_003561595.1 Paracoccaceae bacterium
CGGCGCGGCCCATGGTGCCGTCCTCAAGGATCACATCCACCTCGACCGTCGGGTTACCCCGGCTGTCCAGGATTTCGCGGCCGATAATGTCGATGATCGTGCTCATGCTGCTGTCCCCATGCGTAAAGCTGTCGCAGGTTCTATAACGTCGATGGGTGACAGTTTCTAGGCCGCTGCGCGTGTCTCGCGCCACAGGGTGAACAGCCCGGCCGCGATGATGATGGCCGAGCCAAGAAGTGTAAGCGCATCGGGGCGTTCGCCAAAGACCAGAACGGCGATGATCAGGGCAAAGACCATCCGCGTGTAGCGGAAGGGCGTGACAAAGGACAACTCGCCCATGCGCATCGCGCCGACAAGGGCATAATAGGCCATCACCCCGATCCCGAGCGCCGCAAGGATGATAAGCCAATGCAGCGGTGCGGGGGTTACAAAGGGCGTCTGCATGACCAGCATCAACAGCAGCCCGGCCGGGACGATGGCGGCAAAGGCCCAGGTGCTGAGCTGATAGCTGGACACGGCCTGCGGGATGACACGGGTGGCCAGATCGCGCCCGGCCAGCCCCACGACACCGAGAACGGCGAACAGGGCTGCGGGCTCAAACCCCTCAAGCCCCGGACGGACAATCAGCATGACCCCGAAGAAGCCGACGGCAATCGCGCTCCAGCGCCGCCAGCCGACCTTTTCACCCAGAAACAGCACGGCCCCCAGAGTGACCAGTAATGGGCCGGATTGCAGGATGGCAGAGGCGGTGGCAAGACTGGCCAGGACAAAGCTCAGCACAAAGCCGATGGTGCCGATCATCTCGAACAGGTTGCGAGTCAGGATTGCCGGGGTCAGCAAGAGCGGGGTGATCAGGCGCTGGCGCTTGCGGTTTGCGATGGTGCCAAGGATGATCGTGCCGCCAAGGCCCAGCATAACAAGGATCTGCCCGACGGGCAGCGCATCAGCCAGAAGCTTGATGAACATGTCTTCGAGCGAGAAACCGGCCATGGCCAACGCCATGAGGAGTGCACCGCGCAGATTGTCGGTCATTATCCGTTGGTCCTTTTGTCCCGGTCCATGCCGGTCGGCATATGTGTCTCGGGCAGATGAAAGCGCCCATTCGGGGCCCCGCCCACCCACCCATGACCCGCTCATGGGCGCTTGCCCCTGCGGGGCGTAGCCGGGGCTGGCTGCGGCATCATGCCGGTCTGCACCGGGAAACTATGTCACAGGTTAAGCATTTCCTGCCTATCCTGCGGGCGCGCCCGAGAAAAGCGGAAAACGAAACGCAAAAGGCGCGCCCCGCGGGGCGCGCCTTTGAGTGTTGCATGTCGCAGCTATGCTTACTTGTCTTCCTTGGCCGCCCGCTTGATCGGGGCCCAGATCGCCTTGTTGCTGAGATAGAGCAGCGTTGCCAGCACCGACAGGAAGATCACGCCCACAAAGCCCGCGCGCTTGCGCTCGACCAGTTTGGGCTCTGCTGTCCAGGCCAGAAAGGCCGCGACATCCAGCGCCATCTGTTCTTCGGTCGCCTCTGTCCCGTCGGCGTATTCGATCATGTCGTCGAACAGCACCGGCGCCATGGAGACCCAGCCACCATAGGCTGTGTTCTCATAGAACATGGCACCTGCCTGGAAATCATCCTCGCCTGTGTAGCCCAGCAGGAAAGAGGCCACATATTCCGGCCCGCCGATCCCTTTCATCAGCTGGTTGATGCCCAGGCCATAGGGGCCGGAAAAGCCCGCGCGCGCCTTGGTCATCAGGCTGAGATCGGGTGCGCCCTCGAATTGCGATTCGGGGAAATAGTCGGGGCCTTCAGCCGGACGCCAGTCGCGCAACTCGGCATCCCAGACCTCGTACATGTCCGCGAAGGCGCGCATCTGGTCTTCGGGCAGTTCCGGGCCGTTCGGGTCCGACAGGGTGCGGAAAGCCACATATTCCAGCCCGTGGCAGCTTGCACAGGCCTCATGATAGACCTGCAGCCCGCGTTGAAGCTGGTTGCGGTCATAGGTGCCGGTCAGCCCCTGAAAGGAGAAGTCGAAATTGGTGACTTCGCCTTTCACCTTGGTGGCCTCGGCCATGGTGGCTGGCAGGGCCAGCACCAGACCGGAGAGGGCAGCAACGGCAAGGGTCTTGAGTTTCATGGATACAGTCCTTTCAGTGCCGTTACTCTGCAGGGATGGGCTCTGCCGAGGGTCCCTTGGGGTCATCGTCGGATTTCGATTTCAGGTTTGCCTTGAAATCTTCCTCGATGGTCTCGGGCTCGGGCAGCGGTTTCTCGAACACGCCCAGAAGCGGCAGGATCACCAGGAAATAGGCGAACCAGTAGGTCGTGCCGATCAGCGCGATGGTCGTGTAGATGCCTTCGGCAGGCATGGCGCCGGCCCAGGTCAGCACCACGAAATTCACGATAAAGACCCAGAAGAACATCTTGAACATGGGTCGATACCGCCCCGAGCGCACCGAGGACGTGTCCAGCCAGGGCATCAGCGCCCAGACGAAGATCGCCCCGAACATCGCCAGCACCCCGAAGAAGGTCGCGTCGATGATCCCGAAGGACAGCCAGTTCACGGCAATCACGATCCACACATCCGAGGTAAAGGCCCGCAGGATGGCGTAGAAGGGCAGGAAGTACCATTCCGGCACGATCTCGGGCGGTGTGACCAGGGGATCAGCTTCGATATAGTTGTCGGTATGGCCCAGGAAGTTCGGCATGAAGGCAACCAGCGCCCAGAACAGCGCAAGGATCACCGCCAGCGCGAACAGGTCCTTCATGACGAAGTAGGGCCAGAAGGGCAGGGTGTCTTTCTCGGCCTCTTCCTTCGATCCGCGACGCACCTCGACCCCGGTGGGGTTGTTGTTACCGGTCGTGTGGAACGCCCAGACATGGACGATCACCAGACCCAGGATCACGAAGGGCAGCAGGTAATGCAGCGAGAAGAAGCGCGTCAGCGCGGCATTGTCCACTGCGGGTCCGCCAAGGATCCAGGTCTGCAGCATCTCGCCGATACCGGGCACGGCGCCAAACAGGCCGGTGATCACGGTTGCGCCCCAGAAGGACATCTGACCCCAGGGCAGCACATAGCCCATGAAGGCCGTGGCCATCATCAGCAGATAGATCAGCATGCCGATGATCCATGTGACCTCTCGCGGCGTCTTGTAGCTGCCGTAATACATGCTGCGCGCCATGTGCAGATAGACGGCAAGGAAGAACAGCATCGCCCCGTTCTGGTGCAGGTAGCGCATCATATGGCCGCCATTCACG
>PWWF01000017.1 GCA_003561595.1 Paracoccaceae bacterium
AGGCTTTTCTAATTAGCGCAGCATGCGTGGGCCCGTAGCTCAGTTGGTAGAGCAACTGACTTTTAATCAGTGGGTCACAGGTTCGAATCCTGTCGGGCTCACCATTTTTTTCGTCATCACAATCGCGCGGTATCGTGGCGTTTTCTGCAGGGCACGTGGTTGCATGCCTGCCGGTTCTGCCGTAATGCGGTCGCGCCCGGCCAGCCGGTGAACGGGCCAGAAATCTGTCAGGAACAGCGATGCAAAGCCACGAGTATCTTGCCCTGCCCGCGCCCGGCAGCAGCCCCAAGGTCAAGGGCCTGAAAACCCAGCCAGAGCGTTTTGCCCATCAGGTCACATCGCTGTTGAACGAGATGGCGGCCGAGGGGTGGGAGTTCTGGCGCACCGAATCCCTGCCAAGCGAGGAACGCAAGGGTCTGACCGGCAAGCAGACCGTGCAGAACCATCTGCTGATCTTCCGCCGCCCCAGCGCCGAGGCGCTGGCCGAGCATTTCGCGCAGTCCGAGGCGACGCCCGCCGCACCTGCCGCGCCCGCTGCGCGGTCCGAGCCCGAAGAGGCGACGCCCAGCCTGCGCCCGCCCTCAGACACGGCGCGCATTCATGACAGCCGCCGCGAACCCGCATTCCTGTCGCGCCGCTCGGATTCGACGGCGACCGAGTGACGCGCGCGTCACGCCCCGATATCAAGCGCCAGCGCATGGATGCGCCCGACCAGATCGGGGCCCAGCGCTGCATGCACGGCCCGGTGACGGGCGACGCGACTCATTGTCGCGAATTCCGGTGCGCGCAGCCGGACATTGAAATGCGTCTCGCCGCCTTCGCGCCAGCCGGAATGGCCACGATGGCTTTCGCTGTCATCCTCGACCTGCAACTCGGTGGGGCGAAAGGCCGCACGCAGGCGCGTCTCGATTTCTTCACAAATCCGCATCGGGTTCTTCTTGCCTCTTCAAACCTTGGGCAAAGATATCTAGACTGCCGCACTCTGATCGAAAAGCCCCCCCCGGCGGGGCGGTGATCAAACACGCGAGCGAACAGGACGAACCAACACCTCATGGACCGCAAATCTCCATTCGAATTCGATATCCGGGCCTCGACCGACAAGAAGAAGCGGGCGCGGGGGCGGCGCGGCATGTCCGGCGCGTGGGACACGTCGGTGCGGCAATGCGAGCATCCGGGCTGCACGTCGGATGGCAAGTATCGCTGCCCGAAATCGCCCGATCAGCTGAATGAGTATCTGTGGTTCTGCAAGGACCATGCGCGCGAATACAATCTGAAGTGGAACTATTTCGAGGGCCAGACCGAGGCCGAGATGATGGATTCGATGGAGCGCGAGCGCGTCTGGGGCCGCGCGACGAAACCATTGGGCGGCAATGATGAGCGGCTGGCCTGGCAGCGGCTTGGGATTGAGGACCCGCATCAGGTGCTGGGAGACAAGGCAACCCAGAATCCCGGCAAGCGCAGCATGGCGTCAGGCAGTACCCGCAAACTGCCCCCGACCGAGCGGCGCGCGCTGGAGTTACTGGATGCGCGCGATACCTGGTCGCGCACCGAGATTCGCAAGCAGTACAAGAGCCTGGTCAAGGACCTGCACCCGGATCGCAATGCAGGCGCCCGTCAGGATGAAGAGCGCCTGCAGGAAGTTGTCTGGGCGTGGGACCAGATCAAGGACAGTCGGAATTTCCGCGACTGACCCCCGGCATCGTCAGCCGCCGCGCCAGCCGCGCGATCACTGAGTGCGCATCTTCGCGCCGTGCCGCCGCGTCCGCCGTGTCCAACTGGCCGATAGCCCCTTCCAGCCTGCGCAGGTCACGCAGATCATCGACAAATGTGAAATCGTCCGCTTTCGTGTCCATGGTATTTCCCCTTCCTCAAGGAAACGCGGTCGCTGTCGCGCGGTTCCCGCCGGATGTGCCGGTAGCAGGGGTGAGTCTGCCGGAAGAAGGTTACAGAGATATTACATCACCGAGCGCAGCGCGGAAATTTTCACGGCACGCGGATTTCCCTCTTGCAGGGCTGCGCGATAGTTTGTAAGTCGCGCTCATCAGAGCGGTGCGGGCGTAGCTCAGGGGTAGAGCATAACCTTGCCAAGGTTAGGGTCGTGAGTTCGAATCTCATCGCCCGCTCCATTCAAAAAGACCGTTGCGGTTTCGCAACGGTCTTTTTGCATATCTGGCCCCCTGTTTCATTAACTTTTGAGTCGGATCAGTGGCTTGGCGGCAGCTGCCAAAGGTCAAGTTAATTTTGTGTTCCGTTTGGCGATATTTCCCGTTGACGCGGACAGGTCTTATACGCCAGATTGTGCCCTGTCGCTACGGACACCACTACATATGGTTGCGAACACAATCAGCAGTGGGGCACGCGGCTCAGACATTACGCCATCTTGTTGCAGCTGCTGCCGGTCACGCTGATCCGGCATGCCGACAATCATGTCGTGACGTCTAGGCCCGCCTGGTCCAGCGACGGACATGCCGGGGAACGGCAGAACACGGGTCAGAAAACGAAGGGGCGATTGGCAGATGATCATCGAGCGGCATTTCACCACCACAGGACAGGATGCCTACGCGGCACTGGATTTCACCACGACGGTTTCCGAAATCCGCAATCCGGACGGGACCATCGTGTTCCGCAATGACGCGGTCGAGGTGCCCACGAGTTGGAGCCAGGTCGCATCGGACGTGATCGCACAAAAATACTTTCGCAAGGCCGGTGTGCCTGCACGCCTGAAGCGCGTGGCCGAAGATGGCGTGCCGGAATTCCTGTGGCGCTCGGTCCCCGATACGGATGCGCTGGCAGACCTGCCCGAGGATGACCGCTTCACCGGCGAGACATCGGCCAAGCAGGTCTTTGACCGGTTGGCGGGCGCCTGGTGCTACTGGGGCTGGAAAGGCGGCTACTTCGCAACCGAAGAGGATGCGCGCACCTATTTCGACGAGATGCGCTTCATGCTGGCCGCACAGATGGCTGCGCCCAACAGCCCGCAATGGTTCAACACCGGCCTGCACTGGGCTTACGGTATCGACGGTCCCAGCCAGGGGCATTTCTATGTCGACCCCTTTACCCACAAGCTGGTGAAGTCGAAATCCAGCTATGAACACCCGCAGCCGCATGCCTGTTTCATCCAGTCTGTCAGCGATGATCTGGTCAATGACGGCGGCATCATGGATCTCTGGGTGCGCGAGGCGCGCCTGTTCAAATATGGTTCCGGCACCGGGACCAATTTCAGCTCACTGCGTGGTGAAGGTGAGA
>PWWF01000190.1 GCA_003561595.1 Paracoccaceae bacterium
AAAACCGCAGGCAACCGCGCGCGACGCCCGATCAGGCGCGCACCAGCGCCTCATAGGCTTCCGCCACATTGCGGGTCATCTGACCGACCTGAAAATGGTGCTCGCCGATCTGCCCCACGGGCGTGACCTCGGCCGCCGTTCCAGTCAGCCAGCATTCGCTGAACCCGGCCAGTTCCTCGGGCATGATATGGCGCTCATGCACCACGATCCCCATGTCGCGCAGCATCGCGATGACCGTCTGGCGCGTGATCCCGTTCAGGATCGCATCGGGGATGGGTGTATGCACTTCTCCGTCCTTGACGAAGAACACATTTGCGCCTGTCGCCTCGGCCACATAGCCGCGATAATCGTAGAACAGCGCGTCCGAGCAGCCCTTTTCCTCGGCGGCATGTTTGGACATGGTGCAGATCATGTACAGCCCCGCTGCCTTGGCCGCGGTCGGGATCGTCTCGGGCGAGGGGCGGCGCCATTTCGCGATATCCAGCTTCGCGCCCTGCCATTTCGCGTCACCATAATAGGCACCCCATTCCCAGGCCGCGACCGCCAGCCGCACCGGGTTGCGCCGCGCCGCGACCCCCATATCCTCGCCCGCGCCGCGCCAGGCAACAGCGCGCACATAGGCGTCCTTCAGGCCATTGGCCTCCAGCACAGCGGATTTGGCGGCCTCTATCTCATCGACGCTATAGGGGATCGGCATATCCAGCAGCTTGCCCGATTCCAGCAACCGCTCGGAATGTTCGCGGCTCTTGAAGATCGTGCCGCCATAGCAGCGCTCTCCCTCGAACACGGAAGAGGCGTAGTGCAGCGCATGGCTCAGGATATGCACATTCGCATCCCGCCACGGCACCAGCTTGCCATCCAGCCAGATCTGCCCGTCCTTCTCATCATACCCGCTGGCCATCACTGCCTCCTCATGACCCGAAATTTCCAGATATTGCGCAGATTAGGTCCGCACCGGACATAAAGTTACGCCAAATCCTGCTGTTGCTATCGATTCGCTCTTGGAATGTCAACAAGGCTGACATAAACTACCTGCTGAGAGGTGGCCGATGGCAGAGCGCAGACCCAACCCGATCAGCGGCGAGAACCTGCTGTTCCTGACGGATGAGCAGCTTCGCAAGGGGATCGAGGCGATGTTCTTCGCCTATCGCGGGTTCACCGCCGACCCGGATCGCATCCTCGAACAGCATGGCTACGGGCGCGCCCATCACCGGGCGCTGCATTTCATCAACCGCACGCATGGCACGACAGTCAACAATCTGCTGGCGCTGCTGGGGGTGACCAAACAATCACTGAACCGCGTGCTGCGCACGCTCATCGCCGACGGGCTGGTCGAAAGCCGGGTGGGGCGCACGGACCGGCGCGAACGCAACCTGTTCCTGACCGAAGAGGGGCGCAAACTGGAACGCGCCCTGTCCGAGGCGCAGCGCGAACGCATGCGCAGCGCCTATCGCGCCGCCGGGCCACAGGCCGTGGCCGGGTTCCGGCAAGTGCTCGAGGCGATGATGGATGACGAAATCCGCCATCAATATGCCAGCCTGCGGGACCGCCGGTCATGAGCGAGGACCTCAAGCCGCATCTGCTGGTGGTGGATGACGACGACCGCATCCGCAGCCTGTTGCAGAAGTATCTTCTACGGCAGGGCTTTCTTGTCAGCACCGCGCGCGATGCGGCACAGGCGCGGCGCCTTCTGTCAGGGCTGAGCTTCGATCTGATCGTGCTCGATGTCATGATGCCGGGCGAGGACGGGATCGCCCTGACCCGCGCCATCCGCGAGACGGACACGACCCCGATCCTGCTCCTGACCGCGCGCGGAGAGGCCGAGGACCGTATCTCCGGGTTCGAGGCCGGGGCAGATGATTATCTGCCCAAGCCGTTCGAGCCGCGCGAATTGCTGCTGCGGATCAATGCCATCCTGCGCCGCACCCCCGCGCCCGACCCGACCCCGGTTCTGCCGCAGATCCTCGTGATCGGCGCGCTGCGCTACGACATCGAACGCGGCGAATTGCGCCGCGGCGAAGCGCCCGTACGCCTGACCCAGACCGAGGCGATCCTGATGCGGCTGTTCTGCCAGCACCCGGGCGAGGTGATCAGCCGCGAGGCGCTGGTCGATCATCTGGGCCGCGACCGCGCCGCGCATGGGGCGGCGGTGGGGCAGGAACGCGCGGTCGATGTGCAGATCACCCGTCTGCGCCGCAAGATCGAACAGGACCCCAAAAGCCCCCGCCACCTGCAGACCGTGCGCGGTGCAGGCTACATGCTGGTCACGGATTGAACGAAAAAAGGGTGGGTTGCCACCCACCCTACGATATCCGGCGCTTTGCGTAGGGTGGGTGACAACCCACCCCCCCTCACCCCTGCTCGGGCACCAGAATCTCGCGTTTGCCGACATGGTTGGCAGCGGTCACCAGACCCTCATCCTCCATCTGCTCGACCAGACGCGCGGCCTTGTTATAGCCGATGCCCAGCTTGCGCTGGATATAGCTTGTCGAGCATTTGCGGTCCTGAATGACGACCTGCACCGCCTGATCATACAGCGCATCCTCGCCGCCGGTATTGCCCCCCAGCCCCAGCACCGCGTCGATATCGGCCTCGCGCCCGTCTTCAGGGCCATCCACAACGCCGGACTTGTAATCGGGCGGGCCGAAACTCTTCAGATGGGTGACAACCTCTTCCACCTCTTCATCGCTGACAAAGGGGCCGTGGATACGGTTCAACCGGCCACCGCCCGCCATATACAGCATGTCCCCCATGCCCAGAAGCTGCTCTGCCCCCTGCTCGCCCAGAATGGTCCGCGAGTCGATCTTCGATGTCACCTGAAACGAAATCCGCGTCGGGAAATTGGCCTTGATCGTCCCGGTAATCACATCGACCGACGGCCGCTGCGTCGCCATGATATGATGAATCCCACTGGCCCGCGCCATCTGCGCCAGCCGCTGGATGCAGGCCTCGATCTCCTTGCCCGCGACCATCATCAGATCGGCCATCTCATCGACCACCACCACGATGAAGGGCAGAAGTTCGGGCGCGAATTCATCCGTCTCGAAGACCGGATCGCCAGTCTCGTCGTCAAATCCGGTCTGGATGGTGCGCTTGAACATCTCGCCTTTGTCCAGCGCCTCACGCACGCGGCCATTATAGCCTTCGATATTGCGCACGCCCATCTTGGACATCTTGCGATAGCGCTCTTCCATCTCGCCCACGACCCATTTCAGCGCGACCACGGCCTTCTTCGGGTCCGTCA
>PWWF01000395.1 GCA_003561595.1 Paracoccaceae bacterium
GACAAAAGATCAGGACATTACACTTAAGGTTTTCGACCTGAAACCCCGTCGGGATCAGGCCGTCAAGCCTGCTGAACTGATCCAAATCACAGGCCACCAGGCTCTGACTCTCAATGCCCGCCGGTCGATCACGATTCTCTGGCACAATGCGCACATGCAAGGGGTAGAGGAGGGCAAGGATTACACAATCGAAATCGATGATCTGAAGCCAGACACTCACAAAGGATACGAACAAGTCGAGGAGGCGATCGAGGCACTTATGTCGACCATCCTCATACTTCGTCTCTCGGATGGGAAGACGCGGCGCGTCCAGTTTCTAGGTGGGAATGACCTAGATGATCCCGATCGCCCCTCCGGAGTCCTCAACTACAGCTTCGACAAGCGCCTCGTCGAAATCCTTCAAGATTCTGCAATCTGGGGGAAGATCTCAATCCCGGTCCTGATGGCCTTCAGCTCAAAGTACACGGTGAGTCTGTACGAACACATCAGCCAGTGGACCGGACTCACCCGGAAGAGCTTCCAAGACCTCACCCTTACAGAGTTCCGGGAACTCCTTGGCATAGAGAATGGAAAGTACTCTGCATTCGGCGCACTCAACAAACATGTGATTAAGCCCACAATCCTCGAGCTGAACGCTCTGGCGTCCTTCAGCGTGACTGTCGTCCCAGTTAAGACCGGGAAAAAGGTGACCCATATCCGGATCGGATGGTGGCAGAAAGAGAAGGAAGAGCTCGACGCGGCCTGGCGCGAAGTTCACCGCTCGAAAGTGGGCCGGAAGGCTCGGATCGCAGGGACAGCCACAACCGTGACGGACCCATACCCGAGTCAAAACAGGCTAGTACGGAAGGGTAGGGGGGACGTACGCCAACTGATCGACGACAGCGAATAAACTTTGCCGCCCTGTGGATAACACCTAATGGCCTCCCCGAAAACCTCACATTAGGACCCCGAATTCCTCACATTAGACCCCGAAAACCTCACAATATTCCCCGAAAACCTCACCGGAGCCCCCGAACTCCTCACATTAAAATAGGTAACATGATGGTAAAAAACATAAATTCAGACCTGAATCTTTGAATCTTGAATCTTGAACTAATAAGAAGCGCAAAGAGGGCACAGCAGTGACATCGATTCACCGTGAGACAACCCACATTACGGAGAGACGGACAACTCCTAGAGGCGTTACGGGAGGCGAGTGAGTGAACCCGGCTGAAATCAATGACGCGCTCGAGGCTCTGGCGGCCAAACCCTATGACCCGGTCGAATTTCCTTTTGAATTCGCCGCGGCGACGGACAACAACCCAGGCACACTCGCAAAGCTCCGGAACGGGTCCTTCAACAAGTCGGACCTCTCCGGCGGTGTGCTGATGAACAAGAAGTTCCATTTCGCGCCGGCCATAACCGGGATGGCCACTGTCTCCCTAGACGCGCTGCGCACCAACAAGCGGACCCTGAAGCACAAGCCCGCCATCCTGATCGCTACCGACGGGGTCGAGATCGCGGCCGAGCACCCGAAATCCGGGGACACGCTTCACTGCGCATTCGCGGAACTAGGGGATCACTTCGGTTTCTTCATGCCCGCGGCCGGGAAGGAACGCTACCGGGCGGCGGAGGAGAACCCGGTCGACGTCAAGGCCGCCGGCAAGCTCGCGAAGCTCTATGACGCGCTGATCCGGAGAAACCCGGACTGGGCGACCGAGGCGCGTCGGCATGACATGAACCAGCTGATGACCCGGCTGATCTTCTGTCTCTTTGCCGAAGATGTGGGGATCTTCCCCGACGATCAGTTTAGCCGCCTCATATTCACCCATTCCGGTGACAAGGGGGAGGGGATGCGGGAAGTGCTCATCAACGCCTTCACCGCGATGAATACCCCCCAGGATCACCGTGAGGGGCTGCCCGCCTGGACCCGGGAGCTGGAATACGTGAACGGGGGGCTTTTCGCCGGAGAGTTCAATACGCCGGTGTTTGATGTCGCCGCCGCCCGATACCTGCGCGACCTGAGCAGGGAGAACTGGAAGGGGATCAACCCGGATATTTTCGGGTCCATGATCCAGTCCGTCGCGAACGCGAAGCTGCGCTCCGAACTGGGGATGCATTACACCTCGGTCCCGAACATCCTGAAAGTTCTGGGGCCTCTGTTCCTGGATGATCTGGATGACCAGATCGAGAAGGCTTGGGACCGGAAGCGCGGCCTGCGTCAGGTGCTGGACCGGATCTCGAAGATCCGGGTTTTTGATCCCGCCTGCGGCTCCGGGAATTTCCTGGTGGTCGCCTACCGGTCCCTGCGTGAACGAGAGATCAGGATCCTGAGCCGGATCTCGGAGCTGTCCGGCGGCGCACAGACGGAGATGTGGTCCGTGGTCCCGATCTCGAACTTCTACGGGATCGAGCTGACCGATTTCGGGGCGGAGACGGCGAAGCTCGCCCTCTTCATCGCGGAGTATCAGGCGAACGCCCGCTTCAAGGAGGCGTTCGGGCGCAAGCCGGCGGATCTTCCGCTCCGGGACGCGGCGAATATCGTCTGTGATAACGCCCTGCGGGTTAACTGGGAGCGGGTCTGCCCGATCCCGGAAGACGGGGGGGAGGTGTTCATCGCCGGGAACCCGCCCTTCCTTGGGGATAACTCCCGATCTGACGAGCAGAACGCGGATATGGACTACGTCCTTGGCGACCATCTGCCGGCCCATCGGCGGATCGACTTCGTGTCATGCTGGGTCTTCAAGGCGGCGAATTATATCCGGGGGAGGAATGCCCGGTCTGCTTTGGTGTCCACCAACTCGATCTGTCAGGGACAGTCGGTTGGGGCGCTCTGGCCTTATGTCCTGACCGGAGGGGTCGAGATCGGGTTCGCCCATACGACCTTCAAGTGGCGCAACAACGCCTCCGCGAACGCGGCGGTGATGTGCGTGATTGTCGGTCTTCGGAACGCCTCCGGTCAGCCGAGGCGCCTCTTTACCGGCTCCCTGGAGGCGCAGGCGGCGAATATCAACGCCTACCTGCTGGACGGGCCAGACCTGCATGTCGGACAAGAGAGCCGGTCCATCTTTGAGCTCCCCTACATGGAATACGGGAATAAGCCCACGGACGGGGGACATCTGATCCTCAGCCCGGAGGAGCGCGAGGATCTGCTCAGGGATCACCCGGATAGCGAGCCCTATATCAAGCGTTTCATGGGATCGGGTGAGGTCGTTGCGTATTCCACGGCACTTGGCCACCTGTTCCACGAACATGTGGCCAGTC
>PWWF01000197.1 GCA_003561595.1 Paracoccaceae bacterium
CAGGTATCCACCTGCGGGGTCTATCTAAAGAGCTGATTTTACGAAGATTTCAGGCGTTCCGGGGTGGATTCCGAGCGGGGTGGACTCCCAAAAAAATCGCCCTGACGCTAGCGAAGTTGCGCGCTGCGCCCCCCAGCATACGAAGTGCACAGAATGGAACCATAAAAACAACAACTTAGCGGCTGGCGGAGAGAGTTTTTCCGGTCAAGCGCACACCACTTGCACCGAAAAAACCGTCTCCAAACTCCTCTCAGAGAAGGTTTTCGATGGGGCAAGCGGTGGGCAGATCCCCCTCACTCAAGCCTGAATTTCGACCATTCCCGACCACCACTGGACTCCGACTGGATTCCGTACTGGACCCCGGGGTCCACCGGGGTATCCAGCCCGCGATCAGCATGGGTTCGACCTCGCGCACCACCCCGAGTATACCGATATCCATAGCGCCCACGAGGCGATTCGTCTCGCTGTCAGGTGTCTCGCACGAAATTGTCTCATCCCGAGCGAGGTGCGGGTTGGCTGCGGGTACCAAACCGATAACGTTTGAAAAAGAGGAATTCGCGGGAGATGGAAGAGCTGGATCAGAGTTTGTTCATCAAAGCTTTCAAAAAGTTCAATGCCGACCTGCAAGCGTATAACGGAAGCGAGTTCGTGTCGTTTTCGGCTGGTGTTCCAGCGCAATGGGAGAGCTACAAGCCAGCCATTCGACGAATCGCTCTCAAACGCCTAAATGCAGAAGCTTGGACTGCTGACGACATCGGCAGTGGCAGGATACTGGCCAACATAATCAATGCGATTGAGATCAAGGAAAACCAAGACCTGAGAAATAACCTTGTTCCGTGGGAGCCGCGGTATAATCAGCCCAGCGAAACAAGTTGGCTTCGCGGTGAACTTGGAACCGGTCCCGCAAGGCAGAAGTTTGAGCGCCACGTTTTCGACCTTTTTCGAGAGCAGCGCGAGCCTGCCGTAGTGCTTGAAGATCTCGTCGATCTGATCGGTCGTCGCTACAGCTTAATCGCGTACCTGTTTTTTGTTTTTGACGACAGTCGATTCTTGCCGATCGGCACAACCACTTTTGATAAAGCTTTTGATCAGCTTGCAATTGAGGTTCGGACCACCGGGCGATGCTCTTGGTCAAACTACCAAGATTTCATCGCGGCAGTGCGCTCTGTCCAGGCTGGTTTGACCGACTGGCTTGGAATCAAGGACGTCCGTCTGATCGATGCGCATTCCTATCTCTGGCTGTTGGTGCGTTTGCCGCAAAAAATCGAGCAGATGCGGCAGCAAGGCATGAAGCGGCCAGGAGATCTCAAGACAGCTATGATCGGCCTCGCTCAAGGTGTGATCAGCCGCGTTGGCAATGCCAACGGGCAATCGGTCGAGCGGGTGGTGAAGAACAAGGAACTCTTCGGGTTCTCTTCTATGGAAGCGTTCTATGACTTCCTGTGCAAGGCCTGGGAGGAGCAGAACGGACAATGCGCGCTGACACGGTTACCTATGCTGCTGCCTCAGAAAGGGCGTCCTGTAACGGAATTGGTGGCGTCCATCGACAGGAAAGACAGTGCAGGCCACTATTCGCCCGACAACATCCAACTGACTTGTTGGTTCGCCAATCGATGGAAGGGTACGCAGGCGGATTACGAATTCAGCGTGCTGATCGATATAATGCGGCGGGGTGAGGAAGCCCAGGGTGACTATCCGCTGCACTTCGGGGCCTTCACTGAATAGCCCTGTGCCTTCAGGCCCTAGCGACTGATGCTTGCGAGACCACGAAATCCATCGACCGTTTCAATGGTACTCTCTTCCCATTCAGGCGCCAGACGATCACAGCGATGCCATACTGCCAGCGCCGGTTTGCGGTGGCGCGACTGATGCCCAGTTCCCAACAGATCGGCTTCCACGGCTTCCGGTTCGCGCGAAGCCAGAGCAGGCGCGCGTCGGCGGGGTCGAGCCAGCGCAGCCACAACAGCGCGTCCTCGGCTAGCGTGATGTCGCGTGGGCCTGGCTTGGGGCGGCGCGGCTTGGGTTCCTGGCCGACCTGATCCGCGAAACTGTGAAAGTACTCGGGCCATGCGTTGAAATAACCCTGTGGTTTCACTTCGGGCAGCGACCGGAAGATATGAGCGGCGCTCTCGAGCCGATCCTCGACCATTGCAGGCGTCCACTCAGCCATTGGCGACCTCCCGTTCAGCCATGCGCGGCCCGTAGAGCTTTTCGCCCAGTTGACGCACCAGTTCGCGCTCTGGCCATGTCAGGCGCTGATCGTCGAGCGCGACCGCCAGAAGCCCTTGCTCCTGCCAGCCATCGCGCTTCACCTGTTCAGGATCACGACGGGTGCCGCCATAGCCTTTCGGGTGCCACCTCATCCCAGGCCCCCGTTGGTCTCGATCGCCCAGTGCAGGACCGCGATGGCGTCCGCCTCATTGTCATCGGTAGGCGAGAACCCGCGAGACCGGGCAGCCGCGATCATCGCCTCTTTCGATGCGTTACCCTTGCCAGTGGCGTGATGCTTGATGGTTCCGACGGGCACACCTTGGTAGGGCACGCCGCGCAACTCGGCCCATGCCGTCAGCGTGGCCATCAGCCCGCCATAGATATGTGCCGCGTCGGTACCTGCGTGACGACGCACTTCCTCGAACCAGATCGCGCTGATCGGCCCGGAAAGCCGGTCGATCTCGGTCAGCCAGTTCGTGAAGCGCAGGTATCGCATGCCGCCACCGTCGAAGCGGCCGGGGCGGAAGCTCGCCGTGC
Source organism: Paracoccaceae bacterium (assembly GCA_003561595.1). Classification (GTDB taxonomy): domain Bacteria; phylum Pseudomonadota; class Alphaproteobacteria; order Rhodobacterales; family Rhodobacteraceae; genus Roseinatronobacter. Next base: position 2,749 of record PWWF01000197.1, read on the forward strand.
CGCTGGTGATCAGGCCATCAAAGCTGCGCAGGGCCCAGCCAGTCTTGGTACCAAGGTCTAGGGCGAGGATAGAGGAACCGGAGATTGCGCCCGGCTCGGGGCGGATGTCCTGCGTTGGAAACGCTGTGTTCATGTTGAAGGCTCACATGGTTCGTGGGCCTTCGGCTTTGGTCACTGCATGATTTAGCACTGCGCGCCCCGGCCACAAAGCAAAAACGGCATTCAGCGAGATTTCGAAACGCGCTCAGCTGCGAACCGCCTCTGTCCCAACCTCAGGGCGCGTGGTCCCAACCTTTCAGGGGGTTGGGACAGCGTATTATCGTTGTTTGCCAGACACTTGATCAGATGTGGTCCCAACCTCGGTGTCCCCAACGGGGGTCCTACTCTTTTTATATAGAAATGCATGTTCCCGACGTTTTTCGTTTTCTCACATGAATGTATAGCAAAAGGTTGGGACCACAGGGTGAGGTTGGGGACACCGTTGTTTTTAAA
>PWWF01000223.1 GCA_003561595.1 Paracoccaceae bacterium
CGCGGAAATCGCCGAAATACTTGGTGATCGCCGCCGTCAGCGTCGTCTTGCCATGGTCCACGTGGCCAATCGTGCCCACGTTCACATGCGGTTTGTTGCGTTCGAACTTCTGCTTTGCCATCTTGGCGTCTCCTCAGTCTATTGGGTGTGGTGGGTTTGCACCCACCCTACGGGGTTTTGGTAGGGTGGGTGACAACCCACCACACCGATCAGGCGAATTTCTTCTGGATCTCGTCCGAGACATTCTGCGGCACGGGCTCGTAATGGTCGAACTGCATGGTAAAGTTCGCCCGACCCGAGGACATCGACCGCAGGTTGTTGATATAGCCGAACATATTGGCCAGCGGCACGAAAGCGTTGATGGCAATCGCATTGCCGCGCTGTTCCTGCCCGGTCACCTGCCCGCGCCGCGAGGTCAGGTCCCCGATGATCGACCCGGTATATTCCTCGGGCGAGATCACTTCGACCTTCATCATCGGCTCGAGCAGCTTCGCACCAGCCTTGCGCAGACCTTCGCGCATCGCCATCCGCGAGGCGATCTCGAAGGCCAGAACCGACGAGTCGACATCGTGATACTTGCCGTCCAGCAGCGCCACCTTGAAATCGATCACCGGGAAACCGGCCAGCGGGCCGCTATCCATGACCGACTTGATGCCCTTCTCGACACCCGGCACATATTCCTTCGGAACCGTACCACCGACGATGCGGCTCTCGAACGAATAGCCTTCGCCCGGCTCGGTCGGCATGATCTCGAGCTTGACCTCGGCGAACTGGCCCGAACCACCCGACTGCTTCTTGTGCGTATAGGTATGTTCGATCTTGTGGCTGATCGTCTCGCGATACGCCACCTGCGGCGCACCGATATTCGCCTCGACCTTGAATTCACGCTTCAGGCGATCCACCAGAATGTCGAGGTGCAATTCCCCCATGCCCTTCATGATGGTCTGCCCCGATTCGAGATCGGTTTCGACGCGGAAGGACGGGTCCTCGGCGGCCAGACGGGCCAGACCCTGGCTCATCTTTTCCTGGTCATTCTTGGTCTTGGGCTCAACCGCAATCTCGATCACCGGCTCAGGGAAGGTCATGGTTTCCAGAACCACCGGGTGCTGCGGATTGCACAGCGTGTCGCCCGTGGTGGTTTCCTTCAGCCCTGCGAGCGCGATGATGTCGCCTGCTGCGGCCCAATCGATCTCTTCGCGCGAGTTCGAGTGCATCATCATCATCCGGCCGACGCGTTCGCGCTTGCCCTTGGTCGAGTTCAGGATCTGATCGCCCTTGGACATCACGCCCGAATAGATCCGGGTAAAGGTCAGCGAGCCCACGAACGGGTCGTTCATGATCTTGAAGGCCAGCGCCGCAAAGGGGTCATCATCCTTGGCCGAGCGCGAGATGTTGCGCGTCTCGGTCTCGTCGCTGGGGTCAAAGCCCATATAGGCGGGCACGTCCAGCGGGCCGGGCAGATAGTCGATCACGGCGTTCAGAAGCGGCTGAACACCCTTGTTCTTGAATGCAGAACCCGTGCAGACCGGCACGAAATCCAGCGCCAGCGTGCCCTTGCGGATCAGGCGGCGCAGTGTTTTGGTGTCGGGCTCGTTGCCTTCAAGATAGGCTTCCATGACATCATCGTCCTGCTCGACGACAATCTCGATCATGGTGTTGCGCCACTCTTCGGCCAAATCCTTCAGGTCGTCACGGATCGGCTGACGGGTCCAGCTTGCGCCCAGATCCTCGCCCTTCCAGGTCCATTCTTCCATCTCGATCAGGTCGATGATGCCCTCGAGCTTGTCCTCGGCACCGATGGGCAACTGGATCGCGAGCGGCGTTGCCCCGGTACGGTCCTTGATCATCTTGACGCAGTTGAAGAAATCCGCGCCGATCTTGTCCATCTTGTTCACGAAGACGATGCGCGGCACCTCATAGCGGTCGGCCTGACGCCAGACCGTTTCGGTCTGCGGCTCGACCCCGGCATTCCCGTCGAGCAGACAGATCGCGCCATCGAGCACGGCCAGCGAGCGCTCCACCTCGATGGTGAAATCGACGTGGCCGGGGGTGTCGATGATGTTGAAACGGTGCTTTTCACCGATGGGCGTGGTGCCATCGACCGTCTTTTCCCAAAACGTCGTGGTCGCAGCCGAGGTGATCGTGATACCACGCTCCTGCTCCTGCTCCATCCAGTCCATGGTGGCCGCGCCATCATGAACTTCACCGATCTTGTGCGACTTGCCCGTGTAAAACAGGATGCGCTCTGTCGTCGTGGTCTTGCCAGCGTCGATATGCGCCATGATCCCGAAGTTGCGGTAGCGCTCAAGGGGGTATTCGCGTGCCATGGTCTTGTGTCCTCAGGCTTGCAGAGTGTCTTACCAGCGATAGTGGCTGAATGCCTTGTTGGCATCGGCCATCTTATGCGTGTCTTCGCGCTTCTTGACGGCCGAGCCGCGCGCGTTGACCGCGTCGATCAGCTCACCGGCCAGACGCTCTTCCATCGTATTTTCATTGCGGGTGCACGCGGCCTTGATCAGCCATCGGATCGCGAGTGCTTCGCGGCGCGACGGGCGCACTTCGACCGGCACCTGATAGGTGGCACCGCCCACACGGCGCGAGCGGACCTCGACCGAGGGTTTGATATTGTCGAGCGCTTCATGAAACACTTCGATGGGCGCGCGCTTCAGCTTGCCCTCGACCCGGTCCATCGCGTTATAGACGATCGATTCGGCGACCGACTTCTTGCCGTCGATCATCAGGTTGTTCATGAATTTCGACAGAACCAGATCACCGAACTTGGCGTCGGGCAGGATTTCGCGCTTTTCAGCGGCGTGACGACGAGACATCTGGTGCTCTCCTTACTTCGGACGCTTCGCGCCGTATTTCGACCGGCGCTGCTTACGATCCTTGACACCCTGGGTATCCAGAACACCGCGCAGGATGTGGTAGCGCACACCCGGAAGGTCCTTGACCCGGCCCCCGCGGATCAGCACGACCGAGTGCTCCTGCAGGTTGTGCTTTTCACCGGGGATATAGCTGATGACCTCGTAACCATTGGTCAGGCGCACCTTGGCGACCTTCCGCATGGCCGAGTTCGGCTTTTTCGGCGTGGTGGTATAAACGCGCGTGCAAACGCCGCGCTTCTGGGGGCATTGCTCCAGATGCATCGACTTGGAGCGCTTGACTTTCGGCTGCCGCGGCTTGCGGATCAGCTGTTGGATCGTTGGCATTCCGGTTCTTCCC
>PWWF01000089.1 GCA_003561595.1 Paracoccaceae bacterium
AGCCATTCCAGCGTGCCATGCGCGCCGATATGGACCAGCAGATCGGCCTGCGCGCGCAGCCAGAGGTAGAAGGCGACATAGGCATGGCGCGGGGTGCGTCCCAGATCGTGGTATTCATCGGCGCGCAGCGCAGGCGTGCCGCGTTCGGGTTGCAGCGCGACCAGCGTGTCGCCCAGACGCGTGGCCGCGAATTGCAGAGCGGTGCCGTCACAGGCGGGGTCATCCTCGGGCGCGCCCCAGACCTGTGCCAGATCATCCTGCAGGCGTTGCGGCAGCGTCGCAAGCGCGGCCCTGTAATCGGCAAGCGGCCAGCTCAGACGCGCGCTTGCAAGACTGTCTGTCAGGGGGCGGTCGGGCGCGGGCGCATCCATCATCTGCAGGATTTCAGAGGCGCTGGCCACGGCATCAAGGCCCACGGCATGCGCCATGTTCCACGCCTTGCCCGGATAGGTCGAAAGCACCAGCGCCGCGCGGCTTGGCCCTTGCCGCAGCCCCACCCAGGCCGCAACGCGCTCCGCGATGGCCGCGATCCGGTCCGGTTCGGCCCGGTGGGCGGCGCGGGCGAATTGCAGATCGGGGTCGGGGTCGCTGAATTCCTTGAAACTGGCCACGCCCGCGAAGATGCGGCCATCAACCTCGGGCAGGACCACATGCATGGCCAGATCGGCAGGCGACAAACCACGTTCAGCCCCGGCCCAGCGCGCGCGGTCATTGGTGGCAAGCGCCACCTGAAAGACCGGCGCACCGGCCCCTTCCAGCACTGCGCCATCTGCCCCCTGCGCCGAAAAGGCCGTTGCGTTGACCACTGCCGCAGGGCCCAGCGCACGAACCCAGCGCGCCAGCCAGCCGCGCGCATCAGAGGCTTTCAGCGAGGGCGTGAACAGGCCCAGCACATCAAAGCCGCGCGCGTCGAACGCACGGGCGAGCGCGGCAATCGGGTCGAGATCGGCGGCAGTGAGATAAGAGCGATAGAAGGTCAAAAGGATGCGCGGGCGCGTGCTGTGCATCGCAAAGGCTGCCGGGCACATTACGCCATCGGGTTGCCAGCCCCCCACCTGCGCTACCCCGCGCACCCCGCGCACAGGCGGGGCATAGAGGCCCGAGGCCAGCGCCATCTGTTGCAGCGCCGCCTGCGCAGCAACCGCGCCACCCAGATCGCACAGATGCTGCAAGTGGCGCAGGGTGCTGACCGGCAGGGTCGAGGCCGCATCCAGCGCAGGGTCGGGCCGCCCGTCGGCGGGCAGAACCGCCAGCGCCAGACCAGTGTCGCGCGCCAGCCGCTGCACCTGCGCCAATCCGTATTCCCAGTAGGCCGCGCCACCGATCAGCCGGATCAGCACGCCCTTGGCACCTGCGAGCGTGTTTTCAATATAGGTATCAACCGACAGAGGATGTTTCAGCGCCGCGAGATTTGCCAGGCGTAAGGTGGGTAATTTACCCACCCTACCCGCGCCATCCGTCCACCCCGCCGCGAAAGCCCCCAGATCACTGTCGGAAAAGGACAGCACGACCAGATCCGCCGGGCTCTGGCCCAGATCGGTCGGGGTGTCGGCCTCTTCCAGACCGTGGCTTTCGCGAAAGATGACGTGCATTGCGGATCAGGCCCCCAGAGCCTCGCGGATGGTGGCCTCGTTCACATGGTCATGCTCGGCGATCACGACCAGCCGGGTGCGGCGCTGCTCGGACGCCGCCCACGGGCGGTCGAACTGGTGGCGCACCCGCGCCCCCACGGCCTGCACCAGCAGGCGCATCGGCTTGCCCGCAACCGCCGCATAGCCCTTGACCCGCAGGATATGCTGCTCCTCGGCCAGAGCGGCGATGCGCGCAGCCAGATCGGCCGGATCAGTGATCTCGCCCATCTCGACCATGATCGTGTCGAAATCGTCATGCTCGTGATCGTGATGGCCGTCATGGTGACTGGGCCGTGCGGCCAGATCATCCTCGGCCCCGGCCTCCAGCCCCAGCAGCACTGCGGGATCGACCACGCCCTCGGCAACCTCGACCACTGGCAGCGGACGCGGGGCTTCGGCCGCGATGACCTCGCGCGCACGGGCCAGCCCACCCGGACCTGCCAGATCCGGCTTGGTCAGCAGCACCAGATCGGCGCAGGCGATCTGATCCTCGAACACTTCGGACAGCGGTGTCTCATGATCGATGCTGTCATCGGCGGCGCGCTGGGCGTCGACGGCAGCAATGTCCGGGGCGAAGCGCCCCGCCGCCACGGCCTCTGCATCGGCCAGCGCGATGACGCCATCCACAGTGATGCGCGACCGGATGGCGGGCCAATCAAAAGCCTTGAGCAAAGGCTTGGGCAGGGCCAGCCCCGATGTCTCGATCAGGATGTGATCGGGGCGCGGGTCGAGCTTGAGAAGCGCCTCGACCGTGGGGATGAAATCATCAGCGACGGTGCAGCAGATGCAGCCATTCGACAGCTCGACGATATTCTCGGCGGGGCAATCAGGGATGGCGCAGGATTTCAGGATCTCGCCATCCACGCCGACCGTGCCGAACTCATTGACGACAACGGCCAGCCGCCGCCCGCCCGCATTGCGGATCAGATGCGAAATCAGCGTGGTCTTGCCCGCGCCCAGAAAGCCGGTGACGATGGTGACGGGGGTTTTCGACAGATCAGACATTCGGGGCCTCCAGCGGCGGGATACGAGCGATGCAATTCTTGCGGAAATGTTCGGGGCGTTCGCGCCAGGGCACAAGCCCGCCCTCGGCGTCACGGTATTTCTGCGCCCCCTCGATGATGGCAGGCAAATGCGCCTCGGGGGTCAGATTGCCATAGACATAAGTCCAGGCCCCGGGCTTGCGCAGCGCGATGGTGCAGCCGCGCGAGCAGTTGGACAGGCATTCCACCGGGATGATGCGCAGCCCGTCTGGCGCGGCCTGTTGCAGCCCGGCCGCAAGCACCGCACCCGGTCGCGGATCTTGCTTCTGGTCGGCCAGCGGGTTGGCAGGGATGGCGCTGCGACAGGTGGTGCAGACCAACAGTTCAGCCGTGCAAAGGGTCATTCAGATCTCCGAAACGAATGGAAGCGCGCGCGGCGCCCTGTCGGCGCCGCGCGCATGGGGAATCAGGCGAGGAACATGGGTTCGACCGCGTCAAACAGAGACACCAGGCCAACCCCCAGGCAGACTGCAGCGGCCAGCCGGGCCGGCGCGGCATCCCGTTGCATCAGCCGCCCGGCCATGACCGCAACCCCCGTCGCTATCGCGAACTGGATGATGCCAAAGCCCAGCAGATAGGCGAAAATCGGCATCGACGTGGACCCGACCACGGCCGCGCCATAGGCCCAGCCGTGGAACACCCCGGCCAAGGCAACCCCGCCAAAGGCGACCGGACCCGCGACCGTCCGCCCCATGACCAGCACTGCACCGAGCCCGATCACCGACGCCAGAATGATCCATTCGGCCAACGGCAATGTCATCCCGGCCAGATGCAGCGTCGTCCCCAGAAGCGTCGCGCCGATAAAGACCCCTGGCACCGCCAGAATGCGCCCCGACAACGCCGCAGCCAACCCGATCAGCACGATGAAGGCCAGATGATCAAGCCCGATCACCGGGTGCGCAAGCCCCGAGATCAGGCCGTGAAACACGGTCTGCGGGGCCTCGCCACCCGTTGGGTGATGCGCCAGCGCAGGGCTCGCGATGAAAAGGGCGGGAAGAAGAAGAATGCGGTTCATGAGAGTGGTCCTGTTACTGTGGGGTCAGCGTTGACGGAAATCGGCATGGCAGGCGACGCAGTAGTAGCGCAGATCGTGCAACCCGTTCACCAGATCGCCATCGTCTCGCACCGTCTGCGCGAAGCGCGCGGATTCGTCACGGAACGCGGCCGTGTATTGCGAGAACCTCACAGGGTGCGCCCAGATCGCGGGCAGGGCACCGCGAGCGTTGTCGGGCGCGGGCGAGGCCACCGCGAAGAGCATGTCGATCTCGCGGCCCAGCGCGGCCAGCGCATCGGCATGGGTCTGAGTCATCTCCTCGCCGCCGGCATCCGACAGCAGCGTGGCCGATACGGCGCGGAAATGACCGGACATCGCACTCATCGTTCGCCGCCGCCGCTCGGTCAGCCCTTCAGCGGCCGTCTCGAACACGGGGGCCTGCGGGTGCCGATCCCCATGCGCGCCGAAAGGCCCGGTCAGCTGTTCGGCCTGATCGGCATCGACATGAGCATGGCCGTGGTCATGCGTGTGACCGGCCGCCTCTGGCGCGGCGACTGCACCGAGCGACGGATCAGTCGGCACCGCGAAGGCCACAAGACCGGCGGCCAGCACATAGCCCGTCGCCGCCACACCCAGCCCCGCGATCCATTTGCGAGAAGGCTTCATTCAATCTCTTTCCCGCGCGACCACCCGTCACGCGCTGCTGGCGCGGGCAGGTCTGGCAGGGCCGGCAGGCGCAGGGCGCGATCCGCTTGGGCCCAACCAGAACACCCCGCTGGTTGACATGCCCCCCAAGCAAGGGGGCGGCTTTCGGTGCTGGCAGGTCTCCCGGCTTGCGGATCTCCGAGGGGGGCCTCGGGCGGTCTGCCCGCCTTCCCGGCCTGTGCGGGCCAGTGGCGTCGGGCGACCTGTCCGGTCACGGTCGCGGGGGCGGCTGTGCTTGGGGCTTGATCTTGCGATCCAGCCTTGTCACATTCCCTTTTCACCTGTCATGAACAGGCACCAGCAATAGCGTCATGCGGGCATGACGCGCATGTGTCAAGCAAGGATTCGACCCCATGAGCGCGATCACCGACCCCGCCCGCCACCGCGACAAGATGCAGAAGATCAAGGCCGCGCGCGACCGGATGATGGAGGGCAAGACCGGCGAGAAAGGGCTGATCATCGTCCATACCGGGGCGGGCAAGGGCAAATCCTCCAGCGGGTTCGGCATGATCATGCGCTGCATAGCGCATGGCATGCCCTGCGCCGTTGTGCAGTTCATCAAGGGCAACTGGAGCACGGGCGAGCGCGCCTTCCTGCGCGAGCGCTTTGCCGAGGAATGCACCTTCATCGTGTCGGGCGAGGGGTTTACCTGGGAAACGCAGGATCGCGCGCGCGACATCGCCGCCGCCCGCGCGGGCTGGGAGAAGGCAAAAGAGCTGATCCGCAACCCCGATATCCGCTTTGTCCTGCTGGACGAAATCAATATTGCCCTGCGCTACGATTACCTTCCACTTGACGAGGTGATCGCCTTTCTGCGCGATGAAAAGCCGCCCATGACCCATGTGGTGCTGACCGGGCGCAATGCGAAACCCGAGTTGATCGAACTGGCCGATCTGGTCACCGAGATGACGCTGATCAAACATCCGTTCCGCGACGGCATCAAGGCGCAGCAGGGGGTCGAATTCTGAGCGGCATGCCGTGCCGTAGCGCCGGTTGGGGGGCTCGCCCCCCAAACCCCCGAGGATATTTGGACAAAGATGAATGAAGGGTTTGTTTACCTTTTTCGGGCAATGTGGGTTTGCGGTACAGGGAGGGATCCCGATGACCGCCAAAGGTGAAAGCGCCGCGCATCCCCCGGTCCTGCGGTCAGATGCGCGGCGCCGCCTGGGGTTGTCCCTTGGCTTTCATCTTTGCCCAAATATCCCCGCCGGAGGCGCACATTCGCAACACGGCACCCCCCCATGGGGGGCGCGATGACCGCGCTGATGCTGCAGGGCGCAGGGTCGAATGTCGGCAAATCCGTGCTGGTGGCCGGGCTTGCCCGCGCTGCGCGCAGGCGCGGGCTGTCGGCCGCGCCGTTCAAGCCGCAGAACATGTCCAACAACGCCGCCGTCACTGCCGATGGTGGTGAGATCGGGCGTGCGCAGGCGCTGCAGGCCATAGCCTGCGGGCTGGACCCGGTGACCGACATGAACCCCATTCTGCTGAAACCCGAAAGCGAGACAGGCGCGCAGGTCATCGTGCAAGGCAGGCGTCTGACGACGGTACGGGCAGCGGGTTATGCCGCGCTGAAGCCGCAGCTGATGGCCCCGGTGCTGGAAAGCTTCCAACGGCTGCGAGGCGCGTATGATCTGATTCTGGTCGAGGGCGCGGGCAGCCCGGCCGAGGTCAATCTGCGCAAGGGCGACATCGCCAATATGGGGTTCGCGCGCGCGGCGGATGTGCCTGTGGCCCTGATTGGCGATATCGACAGGGGCGGGGTGATCGCGCAGATGGTCGGCACGAAAGCGGTGCTCGATCCAGCGGATGCCGCCTGCATCCGCGGCTTTGTCATCAACAAGTTTCGCGGCGACCCAAGGCTGTTTGACGATGGCTATGCCCTGATTTCGGCGCGCACGGGCTGGCCGGGTTTCGGCGTGCTGCCCTGGTTTGACCAGGCCCATCGGCTGCCAGCCGAAGATGCGCTGGATCTGCGCAGTGGCCCCGGCACGGGCGGTATCGTCATTGCCTGCCTCGCCCTGTCGCGGATCGCGAATTTCGACGATCTCGACCCGTTGGCGGCGGAACCGGGGGTGGATCTGGTCATGGTCCGGCCCGGTCAACCCATTCCGGCGGCGGCCCGGCTGGTCATCGTGCCCGGCACGAAATCCACCCGTGCGGATCTGGCCTTTCTGCGTGCGCAGGGCTGGGATATCGATCTGCAGGCGCATTATCGCCGTGGCGGGCATGTCATGGGCATCTGCGGTGGCTACCAGATGCTGGGGCGCGCGATTGCCGACCCCGAAGGGGTGGAGGGGGTCGCTGGTGAGGATGCTGCTCTTGGCCTGCTGGATGTCACGACACGGATGCAGCCCGACAAGCGGCTGGAACAGGTGCGCGCGACGCATGCGGCCTCTCACCTGCCGATTACGGGGTATGAGATCCATATCGGCGTGACCGATGGCCCTGACCGCGCGCGCCCCTTTGCCCATGTGGATGGCACGCCCGAAGGCGCTGTGTCTGCCTGTGGCCGCGTCATCGGTTCCTATCTGCATGGCATGTTTGTCTGCGATGCCTTTCGCACGCATATGCTGCAGGGGCTGGGGGTGCAGGCGGCGGGGGTGGATTACGCGGCAGGGGTCGAGGCCACGCTCGACGCGCTGGCCGATCATCTGGAGGCGCATCTGGATGTGCCGGGGCTGCTGGCGCTGGCGCGCTGAGCGTGCTTGCCAAGTGCCGCAGGCGGGCCATCTTGTCGCGCAAGGAGAGTGCAGATGGTCAATGCCCCGGCAACACCGACAGGACAGGCGCGCGATCTGCTGATGGCGGGCTGGCAGGCGCAAACAGATGGGGGCTTGCGCGCAAGCTGGATGCTGCATGGCCGCCCCGGCATCGGCAAGACCGAGATCGTGCAGGACATGGCGCAGCGGATCGGCGCGCGGCTGTTCGATCTGCGCCTGACCACGATCGAGCCGCAGGACCTGCGTGGCCTGCCCTTTTTCGACATGGACGCGCAGCGCACGGTCTGGTTCCGCCCCGAGGATCTGCCCGATGACCCGGCCACCCCGTCGATCCTGTTTCTGGATGAGTTGACCGCCGCGCCGCCCCAGTTGCAGCCCACGGTCTACGGGCTGCTGCAGGAACGCCGGGTCGGGCGCCATATGCTGCCCGATAGCTGCTTTGTCGTGGCCGCCGGTAACATGGTCGAGGATGGCGCCATCGCCTATGAGATGGGCACGGCCCTGTCCGACAGGCTGATCCATCTGCGCCTGACCGCCACGGCGGATGACTGGTTGCAGAACTACGCCCTGCCGCAGGGGCTGGACCCTGCCGTGATCGCGTTTATCCGCACGCGCCCCGAATGCCTCGACACCACGGAAGAGGCGCTGCGCGCGGGCGAGATGATCGCCTGCACGCCCCGGTCCTGGGCGCGGGTGTCGGCGCTGATGCGGGCGATTGCGGATCGGGGGCTGCGCAACACCGCCATCGCCGGGGTGCTGGGCGAGGCCGTGGCCGCCGAGTTCCGCCTGATCGCCGAGGATATTGCCGCCAGCGTGCATCTCGATGCACTGCTGGAGGCGAAATCGGGCAACCGGCTGGCGCTTTACCCGACCTCGCTGCACGGGCTGACGGCGCTGGTCTATGCGCTGATCACCCGCGCGGACGCGGCCCGGCTGCCCGCGATCATCGAGATCATGGCCGAACTGCGCGAATTGGGCACGCTGCGCGGCGCGCCCTTCAGTGCAATGCCCTTGGCGGAACTGGGCACGCATGGGTTCGAGCTGCTGATTGCGCGCGCGTTGGAGCAGGGCTGGCAAGAGGCGTTTCTGAACTCGCCCGCCTATGCGGCCTATATGGCCGAGCGCGAGGCGGCGGGGCTTGGCTGAGCCCCGCCATTCCGCGCGCGCCAGCCCCGCGCTGCAGGCATTGACCGAATGCGACCCGGCGCTGGCGACGCTGGCGCTGTGGTGTCGGCATCGCGACAGCGCCGAGGTCGAACTGGCCGAGACGCGCGGCACCGAAATCCTGTATGGCGCGGGGTTCGAGGCGCTGCCGCTGCATCAGCAGATCGGGGTGGCGGGGCATCACATCCTGCATGTGGCCTTGCAGCATTCCGCGCGAATGGAGGCGATGGCCACGCGGCTGGGCCCCGGTTTCTCGCCCGAATTCTGGCAGATCGCCTGCGATGCGATTGTGAATGAAACGATCCTGCGCGCGGGCCATGCCCTACCCCGCCCGGTGCTACGCCTCTCCGGTCTGATGCGCACGATCGGCGCGCCGGACGACAGTGACGGGCTGCTCTCGCAATGGGATGCAGAGCAATTGTATCACAAGGTATTGCGCGTGGGCGGTGGCGGCGGGGGTGAGGGCGCGCGTAGCGCCGTGCTCGCCTATGCCGAGGCGCAGCGCTTTCGCCCCGACCTGTCCCCCGGCCAGAACGAGGGCGAGGACGCAGAGGGCGACACGCGGCTGGATGCGGCCGATTGGCGCGGGCATCTGACGCGCGCGATGGCCGCAGGGCGTGCCGCTGGCGTGGGGCTGGGGGCGCTTGGCGCGCCGCTGGGCGATCTGCCCCGCCCGCAGGTGCCGTGGGAACTGGTCCTGCGCCGCTTGTTGCTGAACGCGACCCTGCCGCGCCATGCCCCCAATCCGGGCCGACCCGCTCGGCGCTGGCTGGCGCAGGCGGGCCATGCCTTGCAGACGGGCGCAGAGCTGCCGCCCTGGCAGCCGCGCCAGATGGCACCGGTGCAGCAACCGCGTCTGGTGGTGGCGCTGGACAGTTCAGGCTCGATCCCGCCGGTTACCCTGCGCCTGTTTCTGGCAGAGATTACCGGGATCGTGCGGCGCATGTCGGCAGAGTTGCGCTTGATCGTGTTTGACGAAGATATCCGGTCCGAAACACCCCTGAACAGCGCGACCATCCGGCGCACCCTGTCAGAACTGGCTCTGCCCGAAGGCGGTGGCACAGATTTTCGCCCGGCGCTGGCGCGGGCGGCGCAACTGCGCCCGGCCGCTCTGGTGGTGCTGACCGATATGGACGGCCCGATGGGTGCGGCACCGCGCGGGCTGCGCGTCATCTGGGCCTGTCCGGCCGCCGAGCCCCCGCGCGCGCCCTTTGGGCATGTCCTGTCACTCGCCCGCTGAGCGCGCGGCCATCAGGGCCGCCATCCGTGCGTGACCTGAAATCGTGGCCGGGTCCAGCGTCAGGTCATGCACCTCGATCCGCCGGGCCAGCCCGATATGCTGCAAGGCGCGTTCGGTCAGGGGCGGGGCGAACAGCTCGTTCGTCAGCATTTCGCGTTCACTGGCATCGAGCGCCAGCAGCTCCGGCCCTTCCTCGGATTGCACGGACACAAGCGTCAGGGGCGGTACGCGCAACAGGTCCGACTGTTCGATCACCAGGTGCAGCCTGCCCGATTTTAACCCGCGCCGCGCGGCGATCCGGCCCAGCAGGGTGCGTGCCCGCGCGCGCAACGTATCCAGCCCCGCATCGGCCTGATCTTCCGTGACCAGCGCCTTGCGCCGCGCCTCTGACGCGCGCAGCATCCGCGATTCCACCAGAAAGATCACGATCAGCATGGGGATCGGGGCCTGCGCGATCACGACCGCGTAATCACGCCAGACCAGCGCCGCGATCACAAAGGGCAACAGAGTCAGCGAATAACGCAGCCCCTCGCGTTCGAATATCAGCCGCGCCCATAGCCGGAAGCTGCCGCCCCTTGGCCAGACGGTCGTCAGCCCCAGAAACTTGCGCGGCACCCATCGAATGCGCAGGGCGTCGCGGTTCAGGACTGTTGCATGGCTGAGCAGGAACATGCCAGGATAAATGGCCCGAGGCGGCAGCGCTTCAAGCCTGCATAGCGATCAGCGGCTACGCGAACTCACTTCAGCTGTGATATTGAATAGCCGCGCGGAGAGATCCTCGCCAAAGGTCAGATCACCCAGAATGACCGTCGTCTCGTCACCCAGATCATCGCGGATCACCCATTGGCGCAATTCGGTGGGATTGGCCGAAAAGATCAGACGGATAGAGCCGTATTGCGGGTTTTCCGGGTCCTGGGCGACCACAGAGGTCGTGTTGTCATCGTGGAAGTGATCGACCACCATGTCGCGATTGGAGAAATCGACGTTGCTTTCCAGGATCAGGTTCAGCGGCGTGCGGCGCAGCGGGTATTGGTTCGGCCCCTGATTCGACCGCCCATCGAAAACGGCGACCTGCCCACCACCAGCCATCACCAGCGAGCGTTCCGGCGGGTCATATTCGAAACGCACCCGACCAGGGCGTCGAATGTATATCCGGCCCGTGCTGATCGATTCGTCAGGGTTGATCTGGGTGAACGTCCCCTGCGCAGTCGAGAAGCTATTGAAATAGCGCGAAATCTCGGTCAGCGGGATGGCCTGCGCGAAACCGGGGCGCGCGAGCGCCACGGCGGGCAGGGATAGCAAAAGCGATCTGCGGGTCATACTCATGCGGGTTAGATATCGCATTTTAGGCGCGGCGGAAGGTCTGATCCGCTCACGCAGGCCACACAAGGCAGAGAGTTGCCGAAAACCCTGCCCGACCGCGCGGCAATCAGCGACTTGCAAGGCGACGCATCACGCCAGAGCCCAGGTAGCCAGAGAACCCGCGCAGCCGTTTCACCAGACCGATTTCCTGCTGCCCCAGCGCGCGCCACACCCCGATGGCCGAAGCCAGTTTGTTTGCGGATCTGGACCCCGGCGACACACGGTACTCCGCCAGAACCTGCGGCAGGCCCACGGCCACGCCGCCCTCGCGCATGAGCGACAACCAGAACACATAGTCTTCGGGCAGCGTGTCCACAGGCATACGGGCCTGCGCGAAGCGGGTACGGCGATACGCCCCGGTCGAGCATCCGATGGGATTGCCCGATAGCGCATTTTCCCATGTCACTACCGGCTTGGCCCGCACCACGCCCTTGCTCAGCCCGTTCTCATCCACGCGCCGGTAAGAACTGAAGACGATATCCGCCCCTTGCTCGAATGCCTCATGCTGCGCGGCTAGCTTTTCGGGCATCCAGCGGTCGTCAGCATCCAGAAAGGCCACGAAGTCACCCCGCGCCTGCGCAAGGCCAAGGTTGCGCGTTGCCGCGACCTGACGTGCGCGTTTCTGAGCGGGATCATGCAGCATGCGCATGCGCGGGTCTTCTGCGCAGGCAGTTTGCAATATGGCAAGCGAGCCATCGGATGACGCGTCATCAACCAGAATCGCTTCCCAGTTTTCAAAGCTCTGCGCACGCAGGGAGTTCAGCGTTGCGGGCAGCGTCTGCGCAGCATTGTGAACCGGAACGATGACCGAGAAAACAGGCGCATCAAGATTTGTCTTGCCCTGAAACACGAATACAGACCTTCCTGCCGCCCTAGCGCAGATATCGACTTCGGCAGTGGGTCTGCCCGGCCAACAGCCCGAATGTACAACAAGTTGCGACTATCGACGATAAAAACTTCGAAATTGCGTACTTGTTGTGCAAGTGCACACCATCACTCTGCAAATTTACATGCTGAAATTAACAGGGCTTTGTCGCGCCAACGGAAAACCAAGTCAACAGGGTGTCACTTGGTTCGCGCGGCCCGCGACATTTTTTTGCCGTTGGCCGGGCGTTTCGGTGCCTGCCTGGGATGGTCAGAGCACCGGAACAAAATGCAGAAACGCCGCCCGTTTTTCGATTGCGCCCCAGTGGCCCCGCACCGTATCGAGATGCCATGAGCAAGACCTTCGACGCCGCAGTAATTGGTGCCGGGATCGTCGGCGCGGCCACAGCGGCAGAACTGTGCCGCAGGCATCCGGGCTGGCAGGTGCTGGTGCTGGA
>PWWF01000334.1 GCA_003561595.1 Paracoccaceae bacterium
ACTCTACCGTAGAGAGTAGCAAATGCCCTTTCCACAATTCCGTTGTACTGTGGATTATAAGGAGGCGTGTACTCCATAGTTACGTTGAAAGAATTTTCTATGAGTAATTTCTCTAGGCTCTTGTTTTCTCCAGCATTATCACATCTAATGTACTTTACTGGGAAACCTTGTACTCGGAGTTTCTTGAAATACTGTAAACATTCATACGGTAGTTCGGATTTATAGTGCAGGAATCTACTGTGTTTGTATCCTGTACAATGGTCTACAATGAGTAGCCAATATTTTCTACCACCAAGACTTAGGTTTCTGACTGAGCTTATATCAATCGAGAACCGTTCTCCTACTTCGGAGACCACATTAGTGACCTTAGGTACACTTGTCATACGGAGTTTTGCCCTAAGGCAAGGAACGCAATCTGTAGTCTTGGCATCTAGCTTGATTCCATACTTGGTTGCCGTAGCCTTAAGTTTTGAATCAGCTGGGTGTCCGAACTTCTCATGTAAGTCTAAAAAATTAATTAAAGACTTATCATGTGTAATGTCTGGTACTAATTCTGTACCGACAATAAAACCACTACCACTTGGTATAACAGTACCGAATACCACTTTAATACTGTCTTTTTCAATAACGATTTTCTTTCCGTCGTTATATAGTTTCCAACCGTTATCCACTACCGTAAGTAATGAGAATAGGTTGGTACACATGTCCGGAGAGTACTTTACATTCTGTAATACAATCCGAATACTTTTTCCTTCTGGTGTCTTGTAGCGGAGAATTTTATCTCCAATTAACGATGACTTCAAAGTAGTACCGTCTCCTACCATAATTTCATGGTAGACTTCTCTAACGTTAACCAAACCCACCGTAGAGTTGGTAACGTGAGCTGAACTTCCAGTATCCGCGACATAAAAGTCCTTTGACATATGCCCTTCCTGGATTTCAGTACCAGCCATGAGCGTAATTTCAGCTACATCGCTTTTATGTACTTCTTGTGCTGGGAATGCTTGGGTCCCTCTCTTCTTGTTCGCTTTTAGAAAACAATCTACCGTATTGTGATTGGTTTTCTTGCAGAAACTACAGTACTTCTTGTTTTTCATACCGTAATTATTGTTCTTCGGCTGATTATTCTTCTTCTGAAAACAGTAGTTTTCACTATGTCCTGGTTTGCCACAGTAAGTGCAATTTCCTTTAAATTTATTAGGCTTATATGCTGCAAGGACCTTTTCTTCATCACCATGGCCCTCGTTGTACTTTTTGATTCGCTGATATTTCTGCCGAATCTCCGTCTTCAACTGAGTGATATTTAAAACATCAACCTTAGTTTCTAGACGTTCTACTAAGTTTTCATACTCCTTAGTCATGTTGTTGAGGATATGGATAATTAAATCCTCGTCACTCATCTTATACTTGAGATTTAGTAGCTGTTGACGGATTAGCTCTAAATCCGTGATCCATTCGTCCGGATCGGCACCAATAGATAACCTTGAATCGGCGAATTTCTTCTTAAGCTCTACTTTTGTAGCAGCTGTCCTCGGTTCATACCGTGACATTAAATTTTGCCATGCTTGCTGACAGTTTCCATCAGGAAATTCTTCCGAGACAGCCTGTTCAACTGCCCCAAAGGAAACTTCATCTTGACAACTTAAGAGCAGATCGTTATATGCTGCTTCATTGTACGATAACTTCTTTTCTTCTTCCGATTTGACATCAGCGTCAATAATCGATCCCACAGTTACTGTATTCGACAACGTTACTTTCATTGTCAATACGTCCTTATAGCCTTGAATCTTAGCGCGTGCCAGAAACTTCTTGGACCACATGCGCCAATCAGACTGTTTTCCCGAAAAAGGGAGAATACGGATTACTTTGGTAATCTCTTCGGACATCTTGGTTTTCTTGAATCTCTTTCTTGGATTTCTTGAACCTCTTTTGCTCACAATTTGTTGTTATATGTCAACACAAAATGACAATCAACCTTTGAAGTGAAATAAACTGTTTTTCTTGGGATTTTTGATTAGGTAACTATCGGACGATTATAATCGTGATAGAATACCTAGGTAGTTGTAAAAATAAATAATTAAAAATGAATTAAAATAGAAGTTATGAGAAGAATATATTTGTTTTTATTTTTGTATTTTTCTGATTTTTGTGTCTTCTCTTTTTCGGTGTTCTGGATATTTTATATCTTTTGGTGAACTACTGTTCTTGTTTTTATTTCGATGTATCTTTCCTAAATATGTATGATATGTATGTAAGAGTGTTGGATGGTAAAACATACTCCTTAACACCCTTCCTATGTTTTTCTATGCAACACGGTTTGTGTCCATAATAATTTTCTCAGCATGTTTTTGATAATCTGTACGTGCTAAATTCTTTGTAAAGATATCTGCATCATTTTCAGATCCTGCAATAAAAATAATATTTACCATACCGTCTTCTTGATATTCACGTACAAAATAATGACGTATATCAATATGTTTTGTACGTTGACCTGCGACCCAATTCTTAGATAAATAAATTGCGCTTGCATTATCTACATGTACTATCATGGGTAAGGTAACATCTTCATCCATAAATTCTAGTACTTGATGTAGGTACTTGAGTTCCATAATGACATCACTTAAAGCAATGTACTCGGCTTCTGTACTTGATAAGGTTACAGTACGTTGTCCTTTAGACTTCCAAGATATAGGTAAATTGTCTAAGTAAATAATAAAACCGGAAACACTTTTTCTTGTTTCACTATCTCCAGCATAGTCGCTGTCGCAGTATGCTTTAATCTTGATTTTAGAGTTCTTTGTTGTGGATACATTAAAATCCATATAAACTCCATAAGACTTCGTGTCTAAGATAAATTTAATAACACGTAGTAAGTACTTGTAATCTTGGTAACTTGCACCATCCATTACCTTAGCTAATTCTCGTACGCTGTTTGCAATATCAGGTCGAGAGTACTTGACTAAATAAAGTAACATACCAACACCTGACCTGTATATCTTCTGATCTTCATCTGATAACGGATCTTCTTTACTTAATAAACGATTAACGTTCAAACCTTGATTCATAGGTGTATCATAACTTCGTTCTGGTACTTTGTCGACGAAGTTCTTGTGTAACTTTTTAATTAGGTGAGGTTGTACAAAATATACGACATTATCTTTTTCAATGATCGTACAACCGACGTAGTCATTAATTCCCTGACCAAATTTA
>PWWF01000080.1 GCA_003561595.1 Paracoccaceae bacterium
ATGGTTTCATCGAACAGCGCCGTGTCCTGGCTGACAACGGAAAACTGCGCGCGCAACTGCACCAGATCCATGCGCCGCACATCCTGCCCACCGATCAGCACTTCGCCTTCGGTCACGTCGATCATCCGGGTCAGCAGCGAAAAGATGGTGGATTTCCCGGCCCCCGAAGGCCCGACAATCGCTGTGGTGTGCCCTGCCGGGGCCTCGAAACTGATCCCTCTCAGAACGGGGTCGCTGTCATAGGCGAAACTGACATTGTTCAGCGTCACCGACGCCTTGTCGCGCGCGGGCGGCGGCAGATGGGGCGGCGGGGGGGAGGTGACATCGGGCCGGACCTGCAACAATTCATGCGTCCGTTCCAGCGAGGCCAGGATATGCTGCCATTGCGCCGCAAGTGACGACAGACGGCGCATGGGGTCGAACAGCAGGCCCAGCGCCGTGAAGAAGGACATGAACTGCCCGACAGTGCGCGACCCGTCGATGATCTGCAGCCCCCCCACGATCAGAACCAGCCCGAAGCCGATTGCCGCGCCGAAATCCAGCAGCGTCGGGACCGCCGCCTTGCCGATCTTGGCGCGCGTCATTCGAGAGACGAATTGCTCCTTGATCCGGTTGAAGCGCCCCAGCTCCTGCGCTTCCGAGCCGGTCAGTTGCAAGGTGGTGATTCCGTGAAACGCCTCATCCAGCCGGTTCGAGCTTTGGGCCGCGACCCGCCGTGATTCTGCCGACCGGCGGCGGATCAGTCGCTGGATCGCCAGAAGCGGCACACCCAGCAGCGGAATGCCCGCCAGCGCGATAAGCGTCCATTGCCAGTCGGTCCAGAACGCGACGCCCAGCAGCACAATGACGGCGGACCCGTCGCGCCCGATCCCGGTGACCAGCGAATCAAAGACGCTGCGCAGCGCCGCCGAATCGCCGCGCACACGCTCGATCAGGACTCCGGGCGACATATGTTTGAAAAACCCCTGATCCAGCGTGATCAGATGGCCCAGCAACAGCGTCTGCAATTGCGCCGTCGCCTTCTCTGCCTGCCAGACGATGATCGCCTTGGCCGCCAGCCGCGCCAGCCCACGGCCCAGAAAGGTCGCCGCCATGGCCAGCGCCACCACATATACCTGCGCGCGATCGCCCTGAATCAGCACATCGTCGAACATGGGCTGCACAAGATAGCTGAAGGCCCCGAGCGTCAGCGCCTCGACCACCATCAGCACGAATGCCGCCGAAAGCAGCAATATGCGCTGGCGCACGAACGACTCCCACAGCCAGCGCAGGACGATACGGTCCTGACGGTCCTGCAATTTGCGGCGGGAACGGCGGCTGCGCGACACGGATGACCTGTGGCTTGTGCTTCTGGCGCGGGGCATAGCCGCTTTCGCGAGGTGATTAAAGCCCATAGCGCGGGGCGGGGTGCGCATCTGTCACCTCGCCCCGGCCGCCACCCGGTCTAGCGCGCGAATTGCAGCAGGATGCCGGACTGCCCACCGCGCTGGCGGATATCGGCCTGCGCACCGTTTCCGTATTGCACGATCACCTGCGTGTTGTTGCCGCCGGTCTGCGACAGGCTGGCCGTATGGTTGTCACCGCGCTGCCGGATGATCCCGCGATTCTGCCTGCCCGACTGGCGCAGCAATGCCGCATTGTTGCGCCCGGTCTGGCGGATATCGGCCCCGGAGCGCAGGTCGCGGTGGATTGCATATAGCGTGACAGCCGCATCAAGGGCGCGCGCTTCCTGGGCCGATCTGGGTTGCAGGTTCAGCGACAAAGACGATGCCTGCGCTTGCGCCACGGGCAAGGCCAGCGCGACGGACAGAAGGGCGGCAGACAGGATGCGGCTGGGATAGGTGCGAGAGAAACGTGACATGGGGGTACCTTTCGTTGAATCCGGGATGGCCTGCAGCGCCTAGAGTGTGATGGCGCTGCAGGTCCGGGTCTGGCCGTTTGCCGTGACTGTCAGCCGCGCATCCACATCGCGTTTGCGGCCCGAAAGCCGGGTCGTGGCCAGGATGGCCTCTTCACCTGCGCTCAGGTCGAAATCGCCACCCTGCCGGACGGTGGATGTCCCGCCCGCGCTGCGCTGATCGATTTCCAGCGCATAAGTGCCGTGCACGGGTTGGCGGGCATGCGCCTTGGCGGTCACGGTGACCTGGCGCCTGACCTCGTTCAGGGTCAGTTCGCAGACCAGCGGCTCGGGGGTGGCCGAGGGCGAGGACAGCGCGAGCCCCGCGCCCGTGGCGCAACCTGCCACAACAAGCGCTGCCGCGATATGAGGAGAAGCCGTCATGAGATACACCTTTCAGGCCGGGCCGGGGGCCTGCGCGCCCGGCAGATGAAGGGGGGTCAGTCCTGAATGATCAGCACGACATTGCCGTTTCCGTGCTGCGTTGTCTTGGCTGTGTTGCCGCTGCCGGTCTGGATGACACCAATGGCGTTGCGATGGCCGCTTTGCGTGACGGTCGCATCATTGCGGCAGCCCATCTGGGCCACACCCACGATGTTGCGCCGCCCGCCCTGCGCCGTATCGGCGGTATTGTTGCAGCCGGACTGGCCGATGGTGACGCGGTTGTGCGATCCGTCCTGCGTGTTCAGCGACAGGTTGCCCCGCCCCTCTTGCCTGATGGACACGCGCTGGCGATGTCCGTCCTGTTGGGTGGCGACGCTGTTGTTGCGGCCCCATTGGTCCACGCTCACACGGTTTGTCCCGGCATCGGCCGGAAGGCTGGTCAGCGCAACCAGCACCGCAAGGGCGGCGCAGGGGGCTGTGGCGGTCCATCTGGTCGGGAATGCAAGGCGCATGGGAAATCTCCTGCTTGGGCTGTTCTGGCGGGCGCTGCCGCCGGGGTTGATGTTGCGGTTGATCCGCTGCTGCAGGATTGCGGGATGGCCGCGATGCCACGCAATATCGGCCCCCCGCTAGCCGATAGCGCAGGCTTTGATATCGGATAACGGGGGGCGGTCACGGACATGTCGCCAGATACGAAAAGGGGGCGCCATGCGCCCCCTGTCAGCCTGTATCGCGTTGGGGTCCCGCCCCTTACGGCCCGCCGCGCGCGGCGTTCAGACCCTGCCGCGTCTCGGATGTGGCAAGCTGCGAATGCAGGCGTTCGAACTCGCTGCGCGCGTTGCCGCGTTGGCCCGAATTCAGATAGGCATAGGCGCGCAGGATCGCCAGACCCCGCCGCAAAGAGCCTGTGATATCCTCCATCG
>PWWF01000254.1 GCA_003561595.1 Paracoccaceae bacterium
CCCCCAGTGGTCCAGCACGAACGCGGCTTCGGTATTGGGCTCGCCCAGCAGCACGGCCTGGGCCGGGGTATCTTGCACCTGGGTCAGATACCATGCCCAGATCAGCGGCGATCCGGTCGAATCCGTATCGGGAGAGAAATGGCCGAAAACCTTGATCATTGTGACGTCCTGCTTGTTGTGTCGCGGGGCAAATCTGGCGATTTTGCGCGTGCTTATAGCTGCCCGCCGACAGCTTGTCACCCGCGCTTGGGCGCCCGAAAAAATTTGGAGGCAAGTTGTTGACAGGGTGTCGCGGCTTGCCTACATCGGCGCTGTTAGCACTCATCCATCATGAGTGCCAACAAGACTTAAACCTGGAACCAGAGGAGCGTTCTCAGATGGCATTCAAACCGCTGCATGACCGTGTTCTTGTCCGTCGCGTCGAGAGCGACGACAAAACCAAGGGCGGCCTGATCATCCCCGACACCGCAAAAGAAAAGCCCGCCGAAGGCGAAATCGTCTCGGTCGGTGACGGCGCACGCAAGGAATCGGGCGAGCTGATCGCGCCCAGCGTCAAGTCCGGTGACCGCGTTCTGTTCGGCAAATGGTCGGGCACCGAAGTTACGCTGGACGGCGAAGAGCTGCTGATCATGAAGGAAAGCGACATCCTCGGCGTGATGTCCTGACCCTTTCGCGACCCCAAGATTTAACGACAACCAGGAGGCACCAACATGGCTGCTAAGGACGTCAAGTTCGAAACCAACGCGCGTGACCGCATGCTCAAGGGTGTGAACATCCTTGCCGATGCAGTGAAAGTCACGCTTGGCCCCAAGGGCCGCAATGTCGTCATCGACAAAAGCTTCGGCGCACCCCGGATCACCAAGGACGGTGTGACGGTCGCAAAAGAGATCGAACTGGAAGACAAGTTCGAGAACATGGGCGCGCAGATGGTCAAGGAAGTGGCCTCGCGCACCAATGACGAAGCTGGCGACGGCACCACCACCGCAACCGTTCTGGCCCAGGCCATCGTGCGCGAAGGTCTGAAATCGGTTGCCGCCGGCATGAACCCGATGGACCTGAAGCGCGGGATCGATCTGGCCACCACCAAGGTCGTCGAATCCATCCAGGCCGCTGCGCGCCCTGTCAATGACAGCGCCGAAGTTGCCCAGGTCGGCACCATCTCGGCCAATGGCGAAGCGGAAATCGGCCGCCAGATCGCTGACGCGATGCAGAAGGTCGGCAATGAAGGCGTGATCACGGTCGAGGAAAACAAAGGTCTGGAAACCGAGACCGATGTGGTCGAGGGCATGCAGTTCGACCGCGGCTACCTCTCGCCCTATTTCGTGACCAACCCCGACAAGATGATCGCAGAGCTCGACGATGCGATGATCCTGATCCACGAGAAGAAACTCTCGTCGCTGCAGCCGATGGTTCCGCTGCTCGAGCAGGTGATCCAGTCGCAAAAGCCGCTGCTGATCATCGCCGAGGATGTCGAAGGCGAAGCGCTGGCAACGCTGGTTGTCAACAAGCTGCGCGGTGGTCTGAAGATCGCGGCTGTCAAGGCACCGGGCTTTGGCGACCGTCGCAAGGCCATGCTGCAGGACATCGCTGTGCTGACCGGTGGTCAGGTCATCAGCGAAGACCTGGGCATGAAGCTTGAGAATGTCACCATGGACATGCTGGGCACCGCCAAGAAAGTGACGCTCAACAAGGACAACACGACCATTGTTGACGGCGCAGGCGAGAAAGCCGAGATCGAGGCACGCGTGGCCCAGATCCGTCAGCAGATCGAAGAAACCACCAGCGATTACGACCGTGAGAAGCTGCAAGAGCGTCTGGCCAAACTGGCAGGCGGCGTGGCTGTCATCCGCGTTGGCGGCATGACCGAGGTTGAAGTGAAAGAGCGCAAGGACCGTGTCGATGACGCGCTGAACGCGACCCGTGCCGCCGTTCAGGAAGGCATCGTTGTCGGCGGCGGCGTGTCGCTGATCCAGGGTGCCAAGGCGCTCGACGGTCTGGAAGGCGAAAACAGCGATCAGGATGTCGGCATCACCATCGTGCGCCGCGCGATCGAAGCGCCGCTGCGTCAGATCGCACAGAACGCCGGCTTTGACGGCTCGGTCGTTGCGGGCAAGATCCGCGAATCCGACGACAAATCCTTCGGCTTCAACGCGCAGACCGGTGAATATGGCGACATGTTCAAGTTCGGCGTGATTGACCCGGCCAAGGTTGTGCGCACTGCGCTGCAGGATGCTGCATCGGTCGCTGGTCTGCTGATCACCACCGAAGCCATGATCGCCGACAAGCCCGAGCCCAAGGGCGCAGGCGGCGGCGCTGGTGGCGGCGGCATGCCCGACATGGGCGGCATGGGCGGCATGATGTAATCTGCCCTGCATCTGAGCAACGCAAGGCCGGGGTCTGACCCCGGCCTTGTTGTTCTCATGCATTGCGAAATTTGCGCGCACAGAAAAAGGCCGGGGCATGCAGCCCCGGCCCTTTGTTTGCCAAAAAGCGACTGGTCAGTGCACGCTGACCGGGTCGAAATCATTCTGCCGCGCCATCACGAAGGCCATGGTCCGGTCCGAGACGATGGCAAGCTGCTCACCTTCCTCATGGTGGATCGCATAGACACGTTTGACATCCGGCAATTGCGCCCGGATCTCTTCGGGCAGGTCGCTTGCCTCGACCGGGCGCACATAGGCTATGGGGCGGGTCGAGGCGGGAACGGGGAATTTGCTGTCCATTGGATATCTCCTTATCCGCGCGAGATTGTGACGGTCTGCACATGGTCCTCGGGTTCGGACCGGGTCAGGTCGATATGCAGCAGACCGTTTTCCAGACGGGCCTGCGCCACCTCGACCCCTTCGGCCAGGGCAAAGACGCGCTGGAATTGCCGCGCTGCAATGCCGCGATGCAGGAACACGCGCTCGTCACGCTCGGCATCGCTTTGCTGTCCGCGCACCGTAAGCTGGCGCTTCTCGACCGTGATCGACAGGTCTTCTTCGCGGAACCCTGCCAACGCAAGGGTGATCCGGAACCGGTTATCGCCCGTCATTTCTATGTTGAATGGGGGGTAGCCATCCGTGCCCGCACGCGCCGTGCGCTCCACCAACTGCTCCAGCTGGTCGAATCCCAACAAGAGCGGATGGGACGGGAAAGTCAGTTTTGTCATCAGCTTGGCCCTTCTTGAAAGCGACGATGCTGCAGGTCCCG
>PWWF01000347.1 GCA_003561595.1 Paracoccaceae bacterium
CGGGCATGAATTCGTCCAACAGGCCTTTGCTCGCGGTGCGGCAGGGGCGCTGATCAGCCGCCCGCTGGACGCGGGACACAATCTCCTGCTGACCCAGGACACACAGCGCGCTCTTTGGGCTCTCGCCGCCTGGAGGCGACGCCAACTCACGATGCCGGTCATCGGCGTGACAGGTTCGTTCGGCAAGACCACCAACAAGGAACTGCTTACCGCAGCCTTGTCCGCCCGCTACCGGACCTATCGCGCCCCGGAAAGCTACAACACCGAACTCGGAGTCCCCCTGTCCATATTGTCGGTGCCAGACGATGCCGAGGCGGTGGTGCTAGAACTGGGCATGACCGCACGCGGAGAAATCCACGAACTCACGGAGTTGGCCCAACCTTGGGGAGGGATCATCACCGGTGTAGGCGAGGCTCATCTGGCCACGGCTGGTTCTGTGGAGGATATTGCTGAAGCCAAGTGGGAACTGGCAGCAGCCATCCCTGAGGAAGGACCGCTCGCGTTGGCCTGGGATTATACTCAGTTGCGAGCGCGTATAGAACGCTGCCAAGCTGTGGTGGTGCGATTTGGACGCAACAAACAGGCTGATTTTCGACCCCTTGATGTCGATGGAGGCGATCCCGCGGGGATAGCCTTCCGCGCTGCAACCCCTGCCGGCGTGGTGTCCGCTCGCGTACCCCTGCTCGGCGAACACGTAGCGACGCTGGCCTGCGGGGCGCTGGCCATGGCCTGGTCGATGGGAGTAAGGCCCGAAGCCGCGGCCCGCGCACTGGAAGACGCGCGCCCCGTACCTCATCGACTGGAGCTGTTGAGCGCGCCGTTTGGGTGGATCCTGGACGACTCCTATAATGCCAACCCCCTGTCGGTCAGAGCGGCATTGCAGACCGTCACCAGTTTGCATCTACCGGTGGGCAGGAGGGCAGCTCTCCTGGGGGACATGCTCGACCTGGGTCCCAATGAAGCGTGGTACCACCAAAGGATGGTACAGGAGGCCCACTGGCACGGGCTGGACAACCTGTATTGCTTCGGAGAGCGCGCCAGCAAGGTCTTCGAAGCGTGGCCCGGCCCCGGCGCAGCGGAGGCCCAGGACTTGGAGCGCCTAATACAGCGTATCAGAGAAGATCTGGCCGGGAGCCCCTCCCTGCTGCTGGTTAAGGGCTCCCGGCGCATAGGGCTGGAACACGCGGCTGAGGTTCTAGCTGCTGCCTGAGCGCAACCCCACTGTGTTCAGCGTTCCCACGGCTTGGGCGGAGCGTCCTCCGCAGCCGGGGGCGGGGAGAGGATCTCCGCCAGCACGATCCCCACCCGTGGATCCCGTCCGAGGATCTTTCGGATATCCGCGGCTATCTGCTTTTTGGCCACGATTCATTCCTCCTGGTCGCGCGGTCGTCTCCGAGTGTCCTCCGTACCTTGGGTGTAGCCTTTTTCCTCACCGGACAGACCCTCACGCATCTGGGTGTCTGCCTGGATGTTGCGCATTCGGTAGTAGTCCATGACCCCTAGTTGTCCGCTGCGAAACGCCTCGGCAATGGCCCGCGGTACCTCGGCCTCGGCCTCCACCACGGCCGCTCGGCGTTCCTCCACCAGGGCGCTCATCTCCTGCTCCTGAGCGACAGCCATGGCCCGCCGCTCCTCGGCTTTGGCCCGGGCCACCTTCAGGTCGGCATCGGCCTGGTCGGTCTGTAGCTGCGCGCCGATGTTCTTGCCCACATCCACATCGGCAATATCGATGGACAGAATTTCGAACGCCGTCCCCGCATCCAGTCCCCGTTCCAAAACGCGCTTGGAAATGGAATCCGGATTCTCCAACACCGCCTTGTGACTTTCCCCGGAGCCAATACCGGACACGATGCCTTCGCCCACCCGGGCGATGATGGTCTCCTCGGTCGCTCCCCCGACCAAGCGCTCGATGTTCGCCCGTACGGTGACCTTGGCTACAGCGAACAGCTGGATGCCATCAGCCGCAACCGCGCCCACCCGTGGCGTCTCGATGACCCGGGGATTCACCGACATGGCCACGGCATCCTGTACATCACGGCCCGCTAGATCGATAGCCGCCGCGCGCTGGAAATTCAGAGCGATGTTGGCCTTGTCCGCGGAGATCAATGCCCGAACCACCCGGTCCACGTTGCCGCCGGCAAGATAGTGGGCCTCCAGGTCGGAGGTGGAAAGCTCCAGTCCCGCCTTCCAGGCAGCGATCATCGGGCTCACCACTTTGTGCGGGCTCACCTTTCGCAGGCGCATCCCGATGAACGTAGACGGTCCTATCGGAAGCCCGGCCGCAATAGCCGAGATCCATAGCCCAACCGGAACAAAGTAGAAGAATAGCCATAGGACCACGATTGCTACACCGATAATCACAAACACAAGCGGATTCATCCTGCCACCTCCATAGCGCGTTCTGCGGCGTCCGAACGACGCACAACTTTGCGGTATCCCTCATCCCGCACCACTACGACGTTAGTTCCCTTGGGCAGATAACCTTCCTCGCACACCACATCCACCCGGTGCTTGTCAATCAACGCCACGCCCACCGGACGCAGATCGGTCATGGCCACTCCAGCCTTGCCAATCCACATCTGGCCCACCTGCGCCTGGGGCTCAATGTCGTACGCCCTGCCAGTAATTTTGCCCGATAGAACAATTCCGCCGAACCGTAGCCGGCTCTTGGGCAAGCGGGTGATCAGCAAGACCGTGCCCACCAAAGACAACACCAGGGCAATCCCCACGGCCCCCACCGCCCACATCGCTTCTTCGGGGCGTGTCAGCGGGCCGACCATCGCCTGGTAGAAGCCCAAGCCGATCAACACGAGCCCCACCACCCCGGACAGTCCGAAATCGCTGCCGGTGAACACAAGCAGCTCAAGCATAATCGCTACCACGCCAGCCAAGAAGAAAAGCAGCGATTCCCAACCGGCAATCCCGACCAAGAAATGCGCCCACAGAAACAGCCCCAAGGAGGCCGCTCCTAGTATGCCCGGAACGCCGAGTCCCGGCGTGACCAGCTCCGTGACGAGCCCCAGCATCCCAACCATGATCAGAAGGCCTGCCATCCAGGGGGAGGTAAGAAACTCCAGGGCCCGATCCGTCCAGCGAACCGTATATCTCTCCACAGTCGCCCCGCCGAGGCCGGCCAGTTCCAGCAGCGTTTCCAGCCTGTCGGCCTCCCCATCGGAGTAGCCC
>PWWF01000265.1 GCA_003561595.1 Paracoccaceae bacterium
GCCGTAGCCCAGCGCCAGGTTCAGCCCCGCGCCGGCCAGCGCCAGCAAGGCGACCTTCGAGGCGAGGTTGACGTAGAACCGCTCGTCCGCCGCCCAGAACCACAGCGCCGCCCCGAAACGAGCTGCGCGCAGCATGGCGAACAGGCCCAGCGCCAGAAGCAGCACGCCATAGGCGATCAGGAACATGTCCCAGGGCCGCGCCGTGTTCAGCCCCGGAAACTGGTTGCGCATGAAGATGGGCAACCCGTCTTCGCCCCCATAGGCCGGCCAGGACAGGGTGAAGAAGAACCCCATCTGCGCGAAGGCGAGCGTGATCATGATGAAGAAGATGCCCGAGGTGCGTAAGCTGAGCGCCCCCACGATCCCGGCCAGCGCCCCCGACGCGACCATCGCAATGGCCCAGATCGGCAGCATCTGGTTGCTGCCGGGCAGGCCCAGAACGGGTGTGCCGTGAAAGGCGTGATGCGCCGCGATCCCCGCGACATAGCCGCCCAGCCCGAAATAGAGCGCATGGCCGAAACTGACCATGCCCCCCAGCCCCAGCGCGATATTCAGGCCCACGGCAGCAATCGCCAGGATCGCGATGCGCGTGGCCAGCGTGATGATAAAGGGCTCGCCCGCCATCAGCGCCCAGAGCGGCACCGCGAACAGCGCCCCCGCCAGCGCCGTGTTCAGCAGCCATTCCTTGCGCACTCTATCCATGGGCGGGGAACAATCCCTTGGGGCGGAAGATCAGGACCAGCGCCATCAGCAGATAGATCAGCATCGAGGCCAGCGCCGCGCCCACCCCCATCGCCTGCGAGGTGTCGAGGAAGGTGGCAAAGAAACGCGGCAGCAGGAACCGGCCCATCGTGTCAATCACGCCCACCAGCAGCGCACCGACCATCGCCCCCTTGATCGACCCGATCCCGCCGATGACGATGACCACGAATGCCAGGATCAGCACAGGCTCGCCCATGCCCACCTGCACCGACTGGATCGCACCCACCAGCGCGCCCGCCAGCCCCGCAAGCGCGGCCCCCAGCGCAAAGACCACAGTGTAGAGCCAGCGGATATTGACGCCCAGCGCCGCGATCATCTCGCGGTCGGATTCGCCCGCGCGGATCTGGATGCCCAGCCGCGTTTTCGAGATCAGCAGCCACAAACCCAGCGCCACCAGCAACCCGAAGACGATCAGCGCCAGCCGGTAAAGCGAATAATCCACGATGCCCAGATTCACCGAGCCGCGCAGCATGTCGGGCACATTCAGGTATAGCGGGCGCGGGCCGAATATCATGCGCACCCCTTCCGACAGGATCAGGATCAGCGCAAAGGTCGCCAGCACCTGATCGAGATGGTCGCGCGCATAAAGCCGCCGGATTACCACCACCTCGATCAACGCGCCGGCAGCAGCAGCGGCGGCAATGCCCGCGATCAGCCCCAGCCAGAAATTGCCCGTCACGGCGGCAATCGCCGCGCAGCAGAACGCCCCGATCATGTAAAGCGACCCATGCGCCAGATTGATCAGCCCCATGACGCCAAAGACCAGCGTCAGCCCGGCCGACATCAGAAACAGCATCAGCCCGAACTGCACACCATTCAGCAACTGCTCGAGCACAAGCGCGAGTGTCATGAAAACCCCTTGGCCTCAGATGCCCGTAACCTCGGTGATAACCGAGGTTCGGCTGCGCCCCTCACATGCTGCAATTCTCGCCATGCACGTCGCGGTGTTCCTCGAACGCCGTGCCGATGATGCGGTTGGTCAGCACGCCATCCTCCTCGACCACTTCGCGGACATAGACAGTCTGGACCGGGTGGTGGTTGTCCGCGAACTCGAAACTGCCCCGGACCGATGTGAACTCTGCCGCGCGCAGGGCTGCGCGAAAGGCATCCATGTCCGAGACATCCGCTTCGGCCATCGCCGACAGGATCAGGTTTGCAGTATCAAACCCCTGGCTGGCATAGAGCGAGGGCAGACGGTCATAGGCGTCTTCAAACGCGGCCACGAACTCGGCATTGGCGTCATTGTCCAGATCGGGCGACCACTGGCTGGTGTTGATCACCCCCAAGGCGGCCTCTCCCATCGCGGGCAGCACGTCCTGGTCAAAGCTGAACCCGGCCGAGATGATGGGCAGGTCCACGCCGGACCCTTCATACTGGCGCATGAAGCTGATGCCCATGCCACCCGGCAAAAAGATGAACACCGAATCCGCGCCTGACGCCCGGATCTCGGCAATCTCGGCGGCGTAATCCGTCTGGCCCACCTGCGTGAACAACTCACCCGCCAGCTCGCCCTCGTAATAGCGTTTGAACCCGGTCAGCGCATCAGTGCCTGCCGGGTAGTTCGGCGCCATGATGAAGGTGTTTTCATAGCCCAGTTCATTCGCGTGCTGCCCAGCGGCTTCGTGCAGCATGTCATTCTGCCAGGCGACATTGAAGTAATTGGGGTGACAATTCGCGCCCGCCAGCGCTGATGGCCCGGCATTGGGCGAGAGGTAAAAGATATCCTGCGCCACGGTCGAGGGCACCACCGCCATCGCCAGATTGGACCAGATGATCCCCGTCAGGATATCCGCGCGCTCGGACTGGATCATCCGCTCGGCGATCTGCACGGCCAGTTCGGGGCGCTGCGCGTCATCCTCGATCACCAGCCGGATGCCATGGTCCCCCGCCATGTCCAGCGCCAGCTGGAACCCGTCGCGCACATCGACGCCCAGCCCGGCGCCGCCGCCCGAAAGCGTGGTGATCATGCCCACGGTCAGATCATCAGCCTTGGCAACGCTGGCCGCGCCCAGTGTCAGCGCGGCCAGCGCCGCGGTCCTGATTGGTGTCATTGCTCACTCTCCCTGTTTGTTGGGGCAAAGTCTTGCCCAATCTTTAGCAAAAGGCAAACCCCACAATGCGCGCCCCGCAATTCACGCGCGCCCGTGTTCAACCGGGCGCAGATGTCGGCGCGGCACCCACCCGGCGCAGCCGCCTTGCGCGTGGCACCAGACCCAGCCATGCATGTGCCGCCCGCCGGATACCCTGTCCCCCGCGCGGCAGGTCAGTTCCACCGCAGAATAGTCTTCGCGCGCGCAGGGCCCGTCCGCCCCTTCTGTGATCAGGCTGTCCGGTATCCACCCTTCCAGCCCCGTTGCCGACACGGCCCATAACCACCGATATCCGTCCCACTCCTCCTGCCGCCCGGTCAGTTTCACC
>PWWF01000032.1 GCA_003561595.1 Paracoccaceae bacterium
CGCCGCGCGGGGACGGGGTGGCCGATGATGACACCTATGATCTGGGGCAGGGCGCGGGGTTCTATGTCAACGCCACGCAAGCGCCCTGGGCCGCGCATTTCCGGATGTGGGACTATATCAGCGATGAACTGCCCCGCGTTCTGACCGCCAATTTCGCGCTGGGTGAGGGCAGGCAGGCGATCACCGGGCATTCGATGGGCGGGCATGGCGCCTTGACGCTTGCAATGCGTCTGCCGGGGCGCTTTGCCTCGGTTTCGGCCTTTGCGCCGATTGCCAATCCCAGCGAAAGCGACTGGGGCCGCAAGCAGTTCAGCGCCTATCTGGGCGATGATCCGGCGCAATGGGCCGCGCATGATGCGACCTGCCTGATGCAGCAGGACGGATTCGCGGGCGAGGTGCTGATCGATCAGGGCAGCAAGGACCAGTTCCTTGACCTGCTGCGTCCCGAAGCGCTGGCCCATGCCATGGCCGCGCGGCGCCAGCCGGGCGTGTTCCGCATGCAGCCGGGTTATGACCACAGCTATTTCTTTGTCTCAACCTTCATCGCCGATCACATCGCCTTTCATGCAAAGGCGCTGGCGCAGTGAGCGGGGTCGGCGCGGTTGTTTTCGATATCGGCAATGTGCTGCTGGGCTGGGACCCGCATGCCTTCTATGACCGGGAAATCGGCGCGGTGCGCCGCAAGGCGCTGTTCGCCGAGGTCGATCTGGAGGGCATGAACCTGCGCGTGGACCGTGGCGCGCCCTTGCGCGACAGCGCAATGGCGCTGGCCCGCGCGCATCCGGCATGGGCGGACGAGATCGCGATGTGGCATGACCGCTGGAGCGATATGCTGGGCCCGGTGAGCGAAGAGAATGTCGCCCTGTTGCAAGGGTTACGCGCTGCGGGTGTGCCTGTATTCGCCCTGTCGAATTTCGGCGCGGACACGTTTGAAATTGCCCGCCAGCAGCACCTTTTCCTCGATATGTTTGACGAGCGTTTCATTTCCGGCCATCTGGGTGTCCTCAAGCCCGAGCCCGAAATATACGCGATTGCCGAGCGCGCGACCCGGATCGACCCCGGTGCGCTGTTCTTTATCGATGACCGCCTCGAGAATATCGAGGCCGCCGCTGCCCGTGGCTGGCAGACGCATCATTTCTCTGATCCGCGCGCCTTGCGCGATCATGTGGCATCCCTGGGGCTGGAGGTTTCGGATTGAGCGTTCCTTTCATTACCGACGACATCGAAAAACATCTGGACTGGCAGGAATTGATCGCCGCGCTGGAGGCAGGGCATGCGCTGCCACGCGCGGAAATTGCGGACAGTTTTCTGTATCGTGGGCGCGATACATTGCTGTCGCGTGCGGCATGGATTGACGGGCTGGGCGCATTGGTCAAGACTGCCACGATTTTTCCCGAAAACGCCCCGCAGGAGGTGCCGACCATAAACGGAGGCGTCGCGCTTTACTCGGACCGGAATGGTCTGCTGGATGCGATGCTGGATTTCCACCTGGTGACGAAATGGAAAACTGCGGGTGACAGTCTGTTGGCGGCCAGCAAATTGGCCCGCCCGGACAGCCGCGCAATTACCCTGGTCGGCGCCGGGACCGTGTCGCGCAGCATGCATGACGCCTATCGCGCGCTGTTTCCCGACGCCCGCTTTACGATCTGGAACCGATCCGCGGCATCCGCGCAGCGATTTGCGGATACGGCAGAGAATACAGTTGCCAGCGATGATCTGGAAAGCGCCGTTCGCGGGGCCGATATCATCTGCACGGCGACGATGAGCCGCGAGCCTGTTGTCAAGGGTGAATGGCTGCAACCCGGCCAGCATCTGGACCTGATCGGGGCGTTTCGCCCTGATATGCGCGAGGTCGATGATACCGCACTGACCCGTGCGGCGCTGTTCGTGGACAGCCGCGCGACAGTGCTGGATCATATCGGCGAGTTGAAAGACCCGCTTGCGCGCGGCGTTATTGCACCAGACCATGTGCAGGCGGACTTTTACGATCTGGACAAAAACGCCTTCAAACGCCCGTCAGATCAGGCAATTACAATTGCAAAAAATGGCGGGGGCGCCCATCTGGACTTGATGACAGCGAATTATATATACACCAAGTGGTCGGAATATCTTTGAAAGCAGTTGAACTTTTCACAGGTTTGCGCTTGATGAACGAACCGCATTTCAGAATGGGAGCAAGGAATGAGCGTTGATCTGAATGAAATGGAGCTTTCCGAGTTGAAAAAGCTTCAGAAAGACGTGACCAAGGCAATCGAGAGTTACGAGGACCGCAAGCGCAAGGAAGCGCTTGCTGAAGTCGATGCTCTGGCACGCGAGCGCGGATTTACGATTGAGCAGCTTGTCGGTGTCGCCCCGACGCGTAGCCGTAAACCTGTTGCACCGAAATATGCCAACCCGGCTGATCCGTCGCAAACCTGGACCGGGCGCGGGCGCAAGCCGAAATGGGTCGTGGCAGCACTGAACGCAGGCAAGACGCTCGACGACCTGGCGATTTGAGCGAACGATTTGAAACTCTGCGCAAGGTTTACAACTTTGCGCGCGTCTTTCTCGAGGCTATGCGGAAACGCAATATCGGGCTGCTTTCGGCAGGGGTCGCGTTTTTCGCGCTACTGGCGTTATTCCCCGGTATTGCGGCGCTGATTTCGGTCTTTGGTGTCTTTGCGGACCCGCTGGTCATTCAGGATCAGCTTTCGTTCTTCGAGGACTTTCTGCCGCCGGATGCCTATGTCCTGCTCAGCAATCAGATCACGCGGTTGGTC
Source organism: Paracoccaceae bacterium (assembly GCA_003561595.1). Taxonomy (GTDB): domain Bacteria; phylum Pseudomonadota; class Alphaproteobacteria; order Rhodobacterales; family Rhodobacteraceae; genus Roseinatronobacter. Next base: position 2,760 of record PWWF01000032.1, read on the forward strand.
TGGGCGAATGAGGGGGCGCTGGGCTGGGCCAGTATTGTGTCGATCCTGATTGCGCTGTTTCTGGCGCGGCGCGGGGTCGACGCGATGCTGGTGGGGATCAACGCCATTCACCGCACGCCGCACCGCCCCGGCTGGTTGCATGCGCTGCGCGTGCTGGGCATGACCCTGGGCATGTTGCTGGCAGGGATCGTGGCGCTGTTATCGGTGCTGGTGCTGCCCGTCATCCTGGCGATCTTTCCGCTGGCCGGGCTGCGCGGCATCGTGGTGGAGCTTGGGCGCTGGGCCTTGTCGCTGGGGCTGGTGGTCATGTGGATATGGCTGTTCTACCGGATCGGCCCCAACCATGAAAAAGGCACTCGCCCACCTATGGCGCCGGGCCTGACACTGGCGATGACGCTGTGGATCAGCGCGTCAGTCGGGTTTTCCTACTACCTGCAGAACTTCGGCAATTATAATGAGGTTTACGGCTCTCTTGGTGCCGTGGTCGCGCTGTTGATGTGGTTCTATATTTCGGCCTATGCGGTCCTGATCGGCGGGGTGCTGAACGCCACTTTGCATGACATGCGCGCCCGCAGACAGAGTGAGGAAACCCGCGTGGTCACCCCCATGTCGGATGAAACCGCCCCGCAGGCGACAGAGTAAAGATATCGAACCCGTCGGCGGTCACGCCGATGGCGTGTTCGAACTGCGCCGACAGCGACTTGTCGCGGGTCACGGCGGTCCAGTCATCCGACAGGACCTTGGTTTCGGGGCGGCCCAGATTCACCATCGGCTCGATGGTAAAGAACATCCCCTCTTCCAGACGCGGCCCGTGGCCTGCGCGCCCGTAATGCAGCACATTGGGCGGGGCATGGAACACCCGGCCCAGCCCGTGGCCGCAGAAATCGCGGACAACAGACATGCGTTGGCTTTCGACATAGGACTGGATCGCATGGCCGATATCGCCAAAGGTGTTGCCGGGGCGGACCGCATCGATCCCCAGCATCAGCGCGTCATGGGTGACCTGGATCAGGCGCTCGGCCTTGCGCGACAGCTTGCCTGCCACATACATGCGCGACGTGTCACCATACCAGCCATCCAGCACGACCGTCACATCGATATTCAGGATATCGCCATCCTTGAGCATCTTGTCACCGGGAATGCCGTGGCAGACAACGTGATTGACGGAGATGCAGCTTGCATGCTGATACCCCCGATACCCGATCGTGGCAGAGGTCGCGCCCCCCTCTTCGACCATATTGGTGATAAGGCGATCAATTTCTGCGGTGGTCTGGCCGGGAAAGACATGCGCAGCGATCCGGTCGAGGATGGAGGCCGCCAGATGCCCGGCTGCATGCATACCTGCGAAATCCGCAGGTTTGTGGATGCGAATACCCTCTCGGGTCACCCGGCCGTCATGCTTGTCATCCAAGGCTAAACTCCGCTTTTCTTGCGCCTTGCGGCAACATAGAATGCGTGGCAACAGAAAACCAGACCGCGCCGGGCGGTTTTGTCCCTGTTGCGTGCAGCATGCCTGAACCGGCCAACAGCAATGCCCGGCATCCGTGCCGGTTCCGGCGGCAAATGTATCGCAGAAGGATCGCGCCGATATGGAAGATGCCAGCGATTTCCTGCATCAACATCTGACCACTGACGAGCTTCTGGCTATGTCGGCAGAGTTTGCCAGGGCGCAAGGGTTGCTGCAGTCGCGGATCGGCCCGATCAGCCCGATCCTGGATGATATCCTGGAAATCATCGGCAAGGCGGGCAAGGCCGACCGCGCCTATCTGTTCATGGTGCGCGACGCGGCCTTTATCCAGAACACGCATGAATGGAGCCGCCCTGGCGTCGCGCCCATGCGCGATGAGTTGCAACAGGTGCCCCTGTCGGTCGGAGAGCGCGTCTGGTCTGCCATGCGCTGCAACGGTGTTTTCCTGTGCCCGGATGTCAGTGCCATGGCCTGTGGGTCAGAGTTTCGCCAGATCCTCGTGGATCAGCATATTCAGGCGCTGATTCTCGCGCCGCTCTGGGATGGGCAGGCGCTGCGTGGCTTCATCGGGCTGGATTATGTTTGCAAGACGCATCATTTCAACGAACTCGAGCAGAACCTGATTGTCGGATTTGCTGCGACACTGGATCTGGCTCTGCGCAATGAAGAGAAACAGAGCCTCAATTATCGCCTGAGCGGTGATCTGGAAACACTTCGGGGGCGCATGGCGGCCATGGTTGCGGGGCTGCCGGAGCTTCTGGTGGAAACGGATACACGGGGCATCATCACGGCGTTTCATCAGAGCAATCCGCGTAGCTTTGACCTGCAGCCCGAAGATGTTATCGGCAAACCGCCGGAAGCGATTGTTCCCGACAGTGTTGCACGGGTCGTGCGCGTCGCAATGGCAGAGGCCCGCGAGAGCGGATGGTCGGAAACACGTTCCTACAGTCTGCACGTCGAAGGCGAACGCAGACGCTTCGGCTTGCATGTCAGTGCGCGACGGGACCGACCTGATGCACCGGTCAGCGGTTTCGTTCATGTGGTGCGCGATATCACCCAAAGCTATGAGCAGGACAACCTGATCCGGCGGCTGGTCCGCGTTGTGGAACACACATCCAACATGATCTTTCTGGCTGACGCCGAGGGCTTCATCACATGGATGAACCCGGCTGCCATGGACCGCACGGGCGTGTCACTGGAACAGGCCGCAGGCAAACAACCGACCGATATCCTGCGGCTGGGGCAGTCAAACCCCGAAGTGCTGGACGATATCTGCGCCACGCTCGCCGGCGGGGCCGAGGTCAGGGAAGAGGTGCGCGCCATCGACAAGCACGGCGCGCCCTATTGGGTCAGCCTGAACATGCGGCCTCTGTATGGTCCCGATGGCAGATGGGAAGCCTTCATGGTCGTCGCGACCGATATCACGCGGCACAAGCTTGCAGAAGCCCGGGCCATGCGCGATCGCATCTGTGTTTTTGATGCATCGCGAGACGGCATCTGCATCAGCCAGGCCGATGGCCGCCTGACCTATATGAACCCGGTCTTGCGCGCGATGCTGGGCGTTGCGCAGGACACTCAGATTGAAACGCATTATTGGCACGATTTCACGCCGGACTATTTCAATGAGCATGTTCCAAGGATCTTGCCCCAGCTTTATGCAACGGGGCATTGGGATGGTGAGGTCGTCCTCAGTGTGCCCGACCTTCCGGAACGCACGCTGGAACTGTCCATCAGCGTGCAGGATGATGCAAGCTTCCTGACAATCTCGCGCGAGGTGACGGCCCGGAAACAGGCCGAGAAGGATCAGGCGCTGCTGCGTGAACAGTTGCAGATCGCACAGAGCCGTCAGCTTGTCGCGCAACTGGCGGGCGGGTTGGCGCATGATGTCGCGAATGTCCTGTCCGTCCTGGCGCACGGGGCCGAGGCGCTGAAGCGGGACGCCACGCCGCTGGCGCTGGAGAACATCTCGCGGATCGAGGCCGCCACCGAACAGGCGCAATCGCTGGTGCGCAACCTGACGCGACTGGACCAGCGGCGGCAGGACCGAGTCGCGCTGGACCTGCCGCAAGTGCTCAGAGAGGGCGCCGCCCTGATACGCCCCAGCCTGGCGCAAGGCACGAGCCTGACGCTGACGATGCCCGAGACCGGCCTGCAGATCCTTGGTGACAAGACCTCGGCCATGCAGGTCGTGCTGAACCTGATGCTGAACGCCCGCGACGCGCTGAACAGCGTCCGCGTGGGCCGCAAGGATCAGAAGGGGCGGATTTCGGTTCGCCTGTCACAGGCACCTGTCCGTGACAGCATCAAACAGTCCGATTTCGGCGTGATCCTTGCCGGGCAGCCCTATGCGCTGATCGAGATATCGGATACCGGCCCCGGCATCGCCGAATGTCAGCGCGACCACATCCTGCAGCCCTATTTCACCACCAAGGGGCAGAAGGGCAGCGGCCTGGGGCTGGCCATCGTCGGCGATATCCTGCTGCAGAATGACGCGGCACTGACTGTCCGGTCCAGCCCTGCTGCCGGAACCACGATGCAGGTTTACTGGCCACTCGCGCCCGAAGATCACGTCCCGTCCGGCGCGGCACCAGTCACATGCTCGGAGCCGCTTGCGGGTATGCGCGTGCTGCTGGTCGATAATGACGACGCTGCGCTGATGCAGCTTGAACGGATGCTTGCCGCGGCGGGGGCGGAAACGGCAAGCTGTATCGACCCGCGCGAGGCGATCGCCGCCGTCGCAGCCGCCCCGGATGAATGGGACGCGGTGGTGACCGACCATCAGATGGGCGCGATGACCGGAATCGATCTGGCCTTCAAGTTGAGCTCGATACGCGATTCATTGCCCGTCATTCTGGTCACTGGCGGAAACAGATTGTATGTTTCAGCGTTTTTAGGGCAAAGTAAGGTCGCATTGACGTTACGTAAGCCGGTTTCCGGGTCTGTGCTTGTTTCAGTGCTTTTTGATCTGAAATTACGCAATGCACTGTCGACAAGGAAGCTGGACATCTTGGATGCGTCTACTGATCGCGGATGATCATCAACTCCTGCGGGACACACTGGGCAGTTATCTGCGCCAGGAGAAAGATATCGAGATCGTTACGGTCGGCGATATCGAACAGGCGCGCGACATGATGCGCTCCGCGCCGGGCTTTGATCTTGTGTTGCTGGACTACGCCATGCCGGGCATGGAAGCGCTTACCGGGCTGCGCATCATTCTGGCTGACGAAGGCGCGCCTCCGGTCGCATTGATTTCGGGGATGGCGCCGCGTGACGTGGTCGAGCAGGCCTTCAGGATGGGGGTGCGCGGGTTCCTGCATAAATCGATGCCGGCAACGTCCTTGCTGAATGCGATCCGGTTCATGCTGATGGGCGAACGCTTCATCCCGGTCGATTTCATTGTGGGCGAAGCGGCTGCACCCGATGGCGCACCCGCCAATCTGGCCGAGTCGCCTGCGGGTGTCGCATTGTCGAAGCGTGAATTGCAGGTCCTTGCGGCTTTGTCGAATGGCCAGACCAACAAGGAAATCGCGCGCGAGATCGGTCTGAGCGATGCGACAGTGAAACTGCATGTGAAAACCCTCTACCGCCGTCTGGGTGTCAGCAATCGCACGCAGGCCGCGATCGTGGCGCGCAACCGCAATCTGGTCTGATCGAGGCAGACTCGAGGCGTCGGCGGAAATGTCACCAAGCAGATCATCCTGCTGGCTGTAATGCAGAAAACCTGTTAGCTTTGTGCAAAAGCTGCGGTCAAGCAGCGTATGAGAGCAGAGGCAGGCATGGCACAGGCGGCACCGCTGGGCGGGGTTTTCGCGCTCGATCTGGACCAGACAGAGACTGATAATATCCGCGGGCTGGCCCCGCAATGGGTGCGGGTGGGGGCCGCGTGGCGCTGGGACGGGGTGCCCGTGCGTCTGGACGGGCCGACCCAGGTGATCCCCCTCAGGCCCGGACCGGGGGGGCGTGACATAAAGGACCGCGCGCGCAATGTGGCGCAGCGGATCAGCGGGACCGTGGCGCCACCACAGGGCCCCGATCCACAGATCAGTGTGCCATCCGACGGGATCGCCCTGACCGATGGCTACCACGCCTATATCGCCCGCTTCATCCGGACTGCGCGCGGCAGTCAGATCGTGTTTGAGGGCAGCCTGCCGCCCTATGGCCAGACATGCTGGGTGACATCGGTCAATCTGGCCCCGGCGCAGCCCGTGCCTGCGGATGACGGGGTGATCTGCTTTGCAAATGACACGATGATCGCGACGCCCTCGGGCGATGTGCCGATCAGCCAGCTTGGCGCGGGCGATCTGGTGCTGACGCGCGACAATGGCCCGCAGCCTGTGCTCTGGCTTGGCAAGACCACGCTGTCGGGGCTGGCGTTGCGGCGTCATCCGCATCTGCGGCCCATACGGTTGCGCCGTGGCGCGCTGCAGGACGGGCGGCCAAGCGATGATCTGTGCGTCTCGCCCCAGCACCGTGTGCTGGTCGAGGGGGCGCAGGCGCGCGATTTGTTCGGCGCCCCGGAAGTGCTGGTCGAAGCGACCGATCTGGTGGATTACAAGACCGTCCTCCCCGATCTGGCGCTGCATGGCGTGACCTATATGCATCTGCTGCTTGAGGCGCATCAGGTCATCTATGCCAATGGCCTGCCGAGCGAGAGCTTTCATCCCGCATCCGCTGCCGCATCGACGCTTCGGCTGCATGCCCATGCGCTGCGCCGGATCTCGGACCATCTGGTGCATGCGCCCGAGCGATACGGGCCGACCGCGCGGCGTTATCTGAGCCGGGGCGAGGCGGCGCTGCTGGCCGCCTGAGCGGGGCTTGACTAGGGGCGCGCGCCACTAGTATAAGCGCGCCATCCCGAGGCGCTGCTTCGGGTGTTTTCATTGGTGTTGGAGGCCCTCGCAAGAGGTTGCCTGTCGCCCGGCCGGGTCAAGACAGACCCAGGTGGGAGAGGACAACGCCCTTCGCAACGCGCATTTCCGCGCATATGAAGGAGATCAGCCGTGAGCAAGCGCACGTCTGCCAAGTACAAGATCGACCGCCGGATGGGCGAGAACATCTGGGGCCGTCCGAAAAGCCCCGTGAACCGCCGCGAATACGGCCCCGGCCAGCATGGCCAGCGCCGCAAGGGCAAGATGTCGGATTTCGGCACCCAGCTGCGCGCCAAGCAGAAGCTGAAGGGCCATTATGGCGATCTGACCGAAAAGCAGTTCCGCCGCATCTATGCAGAGGCAGAACGCATCAAGGGTGATACGGGCGAAAACCTGATCGGCCTGTTGGAGCGGCGCCTCGATGCCGTGGTCTACCGCGCGAAATTCGTGCCGACCGTTTTTGCCGCACGCCAGTTCGTGAACCACGGCCATGTCACCGTGAACGGGCAGCGGGTGAATATCCCCAGCTACCGTGTCAAGGAAGGCGATGTGATCGCGATTCGCGATAAATCGAAGCAACTGGCCATCGTTCTGGAAGCTGTTGGCCTGGCGGAACGCGATGTGCCCGACTACCTGGAAGTCGACCATTCCAAGATGACCGCGACTTTCGTGCGCACGCCGTCCTTGGGCGATGTGCCATATGCGGTGCAGATGGAACCCAACCTGGTGGTCGAATTCTACGCGAAGAACTGATTTTCGCGAAACCCCGGTTTTTCAAGGCCCTGCCCATGCGGCAGGGCCTTTTGCGTTGCGCCTGCCTGCCTGCACCCCGGCCGCTTCGGGCACGCCCCACCCCCCCTCCCGCGCGCCCGGAGCGGCCGGGGTGCAGGCAGGATGGTGAGATGGGTGCAGATCAGAAGCGGTCCAGCAGGCGGCGCAGATAGTCAAGCTCGGCTTCGGGGCGGTCCAGTTCGGCAGACCGGCGGCGCAGTTCTTCCAGCAGGTCCTGCGCGCGGCGATAGACGTCCTCGCCCTGCAGCAGGCTGTCTTCGGTGCCGACATCGCCGCCCTGATTGCGCGCGCGGCCCAGCGGATCACGGTCGCCGCCATCCCCTGTGTCCTGTGCCTGATCGCCTTCGCCATTCTCGCGCTGGTCCTGCGCCTGCGCCTCATTCATCGCGCGCATCCCGTCGCGCATGGCTTCCATCGCGTCGGCCTGACGGCTGAGTGCTTCGCCGGTATCGCCCTCTTCCAGTGCTTCGGCGGCCTGTTCCATCGCGCGTTGCGCGCGTTCCAGCGCTTCGAGTGCGGTATCGCCCTCGGCTGTGCCCTCACCGGGCAGTTGCTGTAGCTGCTGGTCGCGCAGGCGATCTGCAAGCGCGCGCTGACGCTCGGTCAGGCCATTGGGCTCACCCTCACCGGCCTCACCCTCACCGGCCTCACCTTCGCCAGTCTCGCCTTCGCCCGGTTCGCCCTCCTGCTGGTCCTGGCCGTTGCGGAACTGGTCCTGCAGGTCGCTGAATGTGTCATCCGAGAGGTCCTGCTGGTCGCGCAGCGCATCGCCCAGACCTTCCATCGCCTCATTGCCGGGCATCCCCTCGCCGCCCTGGCCTTCGGCGATCTGCAGGTTTTCCAGCAATTCGTTCAGTTGCGCCATCAGCTCGGCCGCCTCATCCATGCGGCCTTCTTCCATCAGCTCCTGAATGCGGTCGAGCAGATCCTGAATCTGATCTTGCGTGATTTCCATGCTGTCGCCATCGGGCGGGGCCTCGCCGCGTTCGCGGGGCTGTTCGGCAAGCTGGCGCATGTAATCGCGCATCGCCTCGCGCAATTCATCCATCAGATCGGAGATTTCGGATTCGTCGGCCCCGCTGCGCATGGCTTCATCCAGCCGTTCCTGCGCGCGGCGCAGGCGTTCGCGGGCATCGGCCAGTTCCCCCTCTTCCAGCAGGATCGCCAGATCCCACATCCGGTCGGCCAGATCATCGCGCGCTGTTCCGTCCAGCCCGCCAGTATCAAGGCTGGCCATCAGCAGGTCCTGCGCCTCGGAAAACCGGATGCGCGCTTCGGGAGAGCGGAAGGCTTCTTCGGGGCGGTGGCTGATGGCGCGCATCACCTGCGCGACGCGGGGGGCATTCTCGCGCGTCCAGAGCAGATCGCGCCGCAATTCAACAACGGCAGCCGCCATCGGATCAAAGAAGCGCCGACCGGGCAGGACCATCTGCCGCGGTTCAGTCTCACCCTGCTGGCCGCGCGCATCCTCGACCGCGAAGGCCACGGTCACGGGCAGGTTCGCCCAGGGGTGTTCCGAGAAATCCTCGATAAAGGAATCCTCGATCTCGGTGCGCGAGCCAGAGGTCGGCATGGGCAGCGGCACGTTCAGCGCGTCGCGGCTTTCGGGTTCGCGTTCCAGCCCGTAGCGGCGGTCAACAGCGTCCAGATCGAGGGCGACGCGCACCTCGCCCCCGGTCACGCCGTAATCATCGCTGGCGACAAAATCCTGACGCATCAGCCCGCCGCGTTCCCGCTGTGCCACACCGTCAAGCGCGACCTCGGGCGGCTGGTCGATCAGCGCGACCACTTCCCAGTCGCGCCCGGCGGGGCCGCGAATGCTCAGCCGGCCCGATTGCTCGATCTCGAAATCCTGCGCCATATCGGCGGGGTCGAATTCCTCGCGGCCTGACAGCCCTTCCTGCACGGACATGACGCCCTGCTGGCCATAGAAACGCACGGTCACGCGGCTGCCCTGCGGCAGTTGCAGGGCGGTGCGATCGACCTCATTCAGATAGAGGCTGGGGCGACCAGTATAGGCGGGGGGCTGGACCCATGCTTCCCAGGCCGGGCCAAGCCCGACCGCTTCGGCGCGAGAGGGCATTTGCGCGATCTCTGTGATCTCGGTCACGCGGGCGGGGTTGCCGAAGATCAGCGCCACCGC
>PWWF01000199.1 GCA_003561595.1 Paracoccaceae bacterium
GCTCAGCGGAAAGTCGTGATCGGTCTCGGCAAGGGCCGGAACGGCGGTCAGGGCGAACACGCTGGCGACAACAGCAAACTGCTTTTTCATGGCTTTCTCTCCTTGTGATTGCACAGAAGCCTCGGGGGCTTCGAAGTGTAAACACGCTAAACGAGAGCGCGTTCCCGGCCTTTCCCGTCATGCGCGAAATGCCGCCGGATCGGGCGTCAGGGCGCGCGGAAAATCGCGCATCGCCGCGCACCCCGGGCCGGGGCTGCCGCCTGAGAAGAGCGGGTGGGGGCCGCTCAGGCCTGCTGGCGGTATCCGGCAGGGTTGGCGGATTGCCAGGCCCAGGTCGAGCGGCACATTTCCTCCAGCCCCATCTGCGCCTGCCAGCCCAGAAGCCGCTGCGCTTTCGCGACATTGGCGCACATCCGCGCCACATCGCCCGCGCGGCGCGGCACCACGCGGTAGGGGATGGGCCGCCCGCTTGCGCGCTCAAAGGCTGCGACCATCTGCAGGACCGACACGCTGGTACCGGTTCCGACATTGATCGCCTCGCATCCGGGGCTGCGCGCGGCATAATCGAGGGCCGCGCAATGCGCGCGCGCCAGATCCTCGACATGGATGTAATCGCGCTCGCCCGTGCCATCATCGGTCGGGTAATCCGCGCCATAGACGGACAGTTCGGCGCGCGTGCCCACAGCGACCTGGGCGACATAGGGCATCAGGTTTTCAGGGATATCCGTCGGATCCTCGCCAATCCGGCCCGAGGCATCCGCGCCCACAGGATTGAAATAGCGCAGCAGCACGGCGCTGGTGTCCCGGTGGCGCGCGGCCCAGTCGCGGATGATCATTTCGACCATCATCTTGCTGCGGCCATAGGGGCTGGCAGGTTGGAGGGGATGGTCCTCGTCGCAAGGAAGATAGATCGCCTCACCATAGACGGTCGCCGATGAGGAAAACACGATCCGGTCGCAGCCATGGCTGGACATGGCGCGCAGCAATTGCAGCGTGCCTGCAACATTGGTGTCATAATAGCTGAGCGGGTGCGCGACCGAATTGCCCACCGATTTCAGCCCGGCGAAATGGATCACGGCCTCGGGGCGGAACTGCGCAAAGGTCTCGTTCAGGCGGGTGCTGTCGCGGATATCGCCCGTGACCTGCGCCAGAGGGCGATTGCTCAGGCTTTGCACGCGCGCCAAAGCCTCGGGCGCGCTGTTGGTGAAATTGTCATAGACCAGCACGTCATGATCCGAGCGCAGAAGCTGCAAGAGCGTGTGGCTGCCGATATAGCCGGCCCCGCCGGTCACCAGAACGCGCATCAATGTTATCCCCTGAAACCGTTGATCTTTCCATACATACCCTGTTCATCTTTTGGGAAACAGAGCATCAATTGTGACCTTTTCTCTACTTTGCAGCAAATAAGCAAGCTAATGAGGCCGGGTTCTTGTCTTTCGGGGCCAGGTCATGCCAGTAACTCAAGCTGGAATATTGAAAGTTCGTTTTGGGGTATGTCCCGGCATATCGTAGCCTCGGATGCTGGCACCCCTTCTCTTGTCGCAGGCGGTCCCCCGTGTCCTGGAACACTCAAACTCTTGTCTGGAAACTGCGCCGTCAAACGGCCCGCAGGCGCAGGCAGTTCCGGAATCTGCGCGCACCGTCGCAAGCCAACGGGCTCAGCCGGTCCACCAAACGCTCGGTCCTCGTCAGCCTGGATGTCGCCCTGATCCTGCTGTGCTGGCCGCTGGCAATGCTGTTGCAGGGCGCGCCACTTGTGCTGTTGGGTCAGCCGACAGTCTGGGCGATGATCGGACTGGGCCTGGGGCTGTCGCTGGCGGTCTTTCATACACGTGGGCTCTATCGCGCCGTGCTGCGCTACATCACGGGCGCGGCCATGCCGACAATCCTGTCGGGCGCGGCGGTCGGGGCCGCCACCGCGCTGCTGACGGCACAGGTTCTGGGCGCGCCTGCCTCTGTGGGCCTGATCCTGATCCATGCGATTCTGGTGGTGGTCAGCATGGGGGGCGCGCGTTTCGGGCTGCGCGCCTTCATCCGCAAGCCCGCGCTGCGCGATGCCAATCCGGTCATTGTCTACGGGGCGGGCCATGCGGGCCAGCAACTGGTGGCCGCGCTCAATCTGGGGCTGGATTACCGCCCTGTCGCCTTTGTCGATGATGATACGCGGCTGCATGGCTCCACGATCAACGGGGTGCGCGTGCACCCGGCTGCCGATCTGCGCCGCCTGACGGAGGACTGGCAGATCCGCGAAGTTCTCATGGCAATGCCGAGCCTGCGGCGCTCGCGGCGGCGGCGGATCATCTCGCGGCTGGAAACGCTGGGGGTCGAGGTCAAGACCATCCCCGCCATGGGCGATCTGGTCTCGGGCGATGCGCGGGTCACCGATCTGCGCCCGGTGATGCCCGAGGACATGCTGGGCCGCGATCCGGTCCCGCCGCGCCCGGAACTGATGGCGCGCCATATCGCGGGCAAGGTCGTGCTGGTCACGGGTGCGGGCGGCACGATCGGGTCCGAGCTGTGCCGTCAGATCCTGGCGCAGAAACCGCGCAAGTTGGTCATGCTCGATGTCAGCGAATATGCGCTCTATCGCATCTCGACCGAATTGCGGGACATGATGGCCGACTCCTCCGGGCCCGAGCTATGCCCTGTTCTGGGCTCGGTGCAGGATTGCGCGCGGATGCGCGCGGTGATGCGCCGCTTCGGTGTGGAGACGCTTTATCACGCGGCCGCCTACAAACATGTCAGCGTGGTCGAGGAAAACCTGATCGAGGGGCTGCACAACAATGTCTTCGGCACCCGCGTTCTGGTGCAGGCCGCCATCGAGAGCGGTGTGTCGCAATTCACGCTGGTCTCGACCGACAAGACAGTGCGGCCCACCAATGTGATGGGCGCAAGCAAGCGGCTGGCCGAGCTGATCTGTCAGGCCGAGGCGCAGCGCGACACGGGTTGCACCTTCTCGATGGTGCGCTTCGGCAATGTGCTGGGATCGTCCGGGTCGGTCATCCCGCGCTTTCGCGACCAGATCGAGCGCGGAGGGCCCGTCACGGTCACGGATGCCGAGGTGACGCGCTATTTCATGACCATCCCCGAGGCGGCGCAACTGGTCATTCAGGCAGGCGCCATGGCGCAGGGCGGCGATGTCTTCGTGCTGGATATGGGCAA
>PWWF01000233.1 GCA_003561595.1 Paracoccaceae bacterium
AAAAATAGTCGCAAGGTGTTGGAGCACCTTGCGACTGATCGTAACCGCCGCTGACACGGCGATGATTTGTGAATTCACCATCATGTTTTTGCATGAGCGGATTCATGGGTCAAGCCCTGTTAGTGGCCTCAATGTATGAGGTGTAGACATGGCTAAGAAAGGCTGCGGATGCAGCACGAAGCCAAGCGGACCGAAAGTTGTCCGCGTCAAACCGCACACACGGCGAAAGCCACGTGATTGCAAATAAAACGAGGGGGCGGGGAAACCCGCCCCCTCACCAACATTTCTCCCTTTTCATTCGAGACACCGCCAAAGCTGAAAGCGCGGGTGGTAGCGGTAACAGGGGGTCGGCTTTGTTGTGGCCGGGCGCGGGGGCGGCTATGAGGGACGGCAGTCAGGAGGAGGCCCGCCCATGTCGCGCAGCAAGTTCACCAAGGAAGAGGCGCTGGCCTATCACCATCTGCCCGAGCCGGGGAAGTTCGAGGTCGTGGCCTCCAAGCCCATGGCGACGCAGGCGGATCTGTCGCTGGCCTATAGCCCCGGCGTCGCAGTGCCGGTGCAGGCCATCGCGGATGATCCGCAGGCAGCCTATGATTATACGGCCAAGGGCAACATGGTGGCGGTCGTGTCCAACGGCTCGGCCATTCTGGGGATGGGCAATCTGGGTGCGCTGGCGTCCAAGCCGGTGATGGAGGGTAAGGCGGTGCTGTTCAAGCGCTTTGCCGATGTGAATGCCATCGACATCCTGCTGGACAGCCAGGACCCCGAAGAGATCATTCAGGCGGTGCGGCTGATGGGGCCGACATTCGGGGGCATCAACCTTGAGGATATAAAGGCGCCCGAATGTTTCATCATTGAAAGCCGCCTGAAAGAGATCATGGATATCCCCGTCTTTCATGATGACCAGCACGGGACGGCGGTGATCTGCGCGGCGGGGCTGATCAATGCGCTGGAGATATCGGGCAAGCGGATCGAGGATTGCCGCATCGTGCTGAACGGGGCCGGGGCGGCGGGCATTGCCTGTCTGGAGCTGCTGAAGGCCATGGGCGCGGGGCATGACAATTGCATCATGTGCGACACCAAGGGTGTGATCTGGCAGGGCCGGACCGAGGGGATGAACCAGTGGAAATCGGCCCATGCCGCGCGGACCGAGGCCCGCACGCTGGAAGAGGCAATGCGCGGGGCGGATGTGTTTCTGGGCGTTTCGGCCAAGGGTGCGGTCACGCCCGAGATGGTGGCGGGCATGGCCGACAATCCGGTGATCTTTGCCATGGCCAACCCGGACCCCGAAATCACCCCGGAAGAGGCCCATGCCGTGCGCGCCGATGCGATCGTGGCCACGGGGCGGTCGGATTATCCCAATCAGGTCAACAATGTGCTGGGATTTCCATATTTGTTTCGTGGTGCGCTGGATATCAACGCGCGCGCCATCAATGATGAGATGAAGATTGCCTGCGCGCAGGCGCTGGCCGAGCTTGCGCGCGAAGATGTGCCCGATGAGGTGGCGATGGCCTATGGGCGCAAGCTGACATTCGGGCGCGATTACATCATCCCCACGCCGTTTGATCCGCGCCTGATCTATACCGTGCCGCCTGCCGTGGCGCAGGCGGGCATGGATACGGGCGTCGCGCGCCGGCCCATCGTGGATATGGCGGGCTATGTCCAGTCCTTGAAAGCGCGGATGGACCCGACCGCGAGCATATTGCAATCCATCCATGCCCGCGCGCGGCAGACCCAGTCGCGCATGATCTTTGCCGAGGGCGATGACGAGCGTGTGCTGCGCGCTGCCGTGGCCTATCAGCGCGGCGGATACGGGCAGTCGCTGGTCGTGGGGCGCGATGATGATGTGCGCGCGAAGCTGGAGGCTGCCGGTCTGGGCGATGCCGTGCGCGAACTGACCGTGGTGAATGCCAGCAATACCCGGCATCTGGAGGGGTACAAGGAGTTTCTGTATGCGCGGTTGCAGCGTCAGGGCCATGACCTGAAGGACGTGCATCGTCTGGCCGCGCGCAACCGCCATGTCTTTGCCGCGCTGATGCTGGCGCATGGGCATGGCGATGCGCTGGTCACCGGGGCCACGCGCAAATCGGCGCATGTGCTGGGGCTGATCAACCATGTGTTCGATGCGCGCGCGCAGGATGGGGCTGTGGGCGTGACGGCGCTGCTGCACAAGGGGCGGATCGTGCTGATCGCCGATACGCTGGTGCATGAATGGCCGTCCGAGACCGATCTGGCCGATATCGCCACGCGCGCCGCGTCCGTCGCCCGCCATCTGGGGATGGAGCCGCGCGTGGCCTTTGTCAGTTTCTCGACCTTTGGCTACCCGGTGTCCGAGCGTGCCGAGAAGATGCATCACGCGCCGCGCGTGCTGGACGCGCGCGGGGCGGATTTCGAGTATGAGGGCGAGATGACCGTCGATGTGGCGCTGAACATGACAGCAGCGGCGCATTACCCGTTTTCGCGCCTGACGGGGCCTGCGAATATTCTGGTGGTGCCCGCGCGGCATTCGGCCTCGATCTCGGTCAAGCTGATGCAGGAAATGGCGGGGGCAACGGTGATCGGCCCGATCCTTGCAGGGGTGCCCAAGCCCATCCAGATATGCTCGACAGGCTCGACCGCCAGTGACATTGTGAACATGGCCGTTATGGCCGCGTGCGAGATTGTCTGAGAGGAGTTTCGGGTGACTGTCTGGTGTTTCGGGTCGATCAATATCGATCATGTCTATGCGCTGGGCCATCTGCCCGCCCCGGGGGAAACGCTGGCCGCAGGCAGCTACCGGCTTGAACTGGGCGGCAAGGGGGCCAATCAGGCTGTCGCCTGCGCGCGTGCGGGCGGTGATCTGCGGCTGCTGGGGGCTGTGGGCACGGATGGGCGCGCGGCGCTGGACCGGCTGGCCGAGCTGGGTGTGGGCTGCGACATGGTTCAACAGGTCGATGGCGCGACAGGCCATGCCATCATTCTGGTCGATGCGGCGGGCGAGAACAGCATCATCATCCATCCCGGTGCCAACCATGCGATGGATGCCGACACGGTGCTGGCCGCGCTGAAAGGGGCGGGGATCAGCGATATCCTGTTGATGCAGAATGAAACCGCGCATCAGGCCCTTGTGGCAGAGGCCGCGATGGGTCTGGGCATGGAGGTGGTCTATTCCGCCGCCCCCT